>CAYGUD010000058.1:0-10572 GCA_964352865.1 uncultured Hyphomonas sp. | reverse complement strand
AAATTATCTCTACACTGAGGCCGACCAACGCGTCGCTGCGGATGCCAATCGTGTCACGCGCCGCCTGATGAGCCAATCTGTGCTGGCTCCGTTCCATCCGGATGAATATTTGCCAGGACCAGACTACCCTGACGAGGATCTCGCCCGCGCGGCAGGCGACATCGGCACGACGATTTTCCATCCCGTGGGCACCGCCAAAATGGGACCAGAAACAGATCCCATGGCAGTGGTGAATGAAAAGCTGAAAGTCCGCGGCATAGATAGGCTTCGCGTCGTTGATGCGTCAGTGATGCCAACGATCACGTCCGGCAACACCAATACACCGACGATTATGATCGCCGCCAAAGGCGCGGCGATGATCGCGAGCGACGCTTAGCGCTTCAGGCTGTCTATTCCGTCAACGCATCCACTTGCTCATTGATCAGAATTGGATCTCCAAAGCCAAGCTCGGCCAGACGTGGAAGCTGTGTTTCAGCATCTCCGACAATCACATAATTCATCGCACCGGGACGGATATACTGCGTCGCCAGCAACTGCATGTCGTCAACGGACAGCGCTTCAACTGTCTCGATTTGCAGCGCGACATAATCGTATGGCAGGTCATAGTCGGCAATGTCTGACAAGACGTTCAGTTTCGCCCCAAGCGATTCAAATCGGCGAGCCTGGCTCTTGGTGAAAAAGCCTTGTGTCACATCGAGGTCATTCTGCGTGAATGTCGCTGCATAGTCGGCCATGATATCCCGTACCAGGCTGGCGGCTTCCAGCGTTACATTTGACCTGACCCCGCTTGAGACTGTGAATGTTCCAACTTGATCAGTGCCGCTAAACCGGCTGCCAATGCCATACGTATAGCCTTTACCTTCGCGCAGTTCCTGCGTCAGGCGCGACGCAAACCCGCCGCCGCCGAGCCGATAGTTCATAACCCCGGCCACATCATAGTTCGGATCCGTTCGCTTCAACGCTGGATAACCAAACCGGAAGACCGATTGAGAGGCCCCTGGGACGTCATAGAAATAGATCCTGGAGCGATCGGGCGCAGCAGGCATTGTCGGAACAGGGAGCTCAATCTCAATCCGCTGCCAGCTCGCAGCAAGACCACCGAGTGCGGAGACGACATCGGTCTGACTGACATCACCAACCACCCGCATACTGGTCAGATGCGGCGATAGGTTTTTCTGTTTCCAGGTTTTGAGGTCATCCAAAGTGATCGTCTCGAGATTGCTTTCACTGCCAAGCGTGCTGAGCGACCGCATGTTGCCATCGCCATAAGTCACCCAGGCAAGGGCGCGATTGGCGATCGTGTTTGGTTGCTGGCGACCCGACTGGATCGCGTCGCGGGTCCGTGAGACCGCAAGATCAAACTCCGTCGCATCCCAGCGCGGCTCGAGCAAGGCTTCCTCGATGAGCGCCAAAGTCGGCGCAAAATTACGGGCCAGCGTTTCGCCGCTAATCGCAAAACTCTCTGTATTGACGTCGACATTGACTTCCGCGCCGAGCAAAGCGAGCGCATTGTCAAACTCAGCCGGTGTTTTCGTGGCGGTGCCTTTGGTCAGGATCTGAGCCAGCAGGTTCGCCGTCCCGGCTGTCTCAGGGGTGTCGAGCAAGTGACCGCCCTCCATCACCATTGAGAACCGCACCAGCGGCAGCTCGCTATCTGAGATTCCATAGACTTTGATACCGTTTGCCGTTTCACTTTCCCAAACCTTCGGCGTCCCAAGCTCCGGCGTTTCACCATAAGGCGGCTCAACACTGCGATCGATCAGAGATGGGGTTTTCTCATAGTCCGCGTTCGCCGTTGGATCGACTGCGTCTTCAGCGCCTTGAACAATCGGTTCGATCACCACTTCGGCCTGTGTCGATCCCTCCAGCGCGAGTTCAGGCGCGCCTTTGGGCACGAAGCTGGTCGCGACATACGGCTGACCTTTGATATACGTCGCATAGACCCTGCGGACATCCTCAGCCGTAACCGCTTGCAAACGCGCGAGGTCTTCATCGATATAGCCAGGATCACCGGCAAAGATGCTATACTGCGCCAGCTGTGCGCCCTTCCCCAGTACACTGTTCAAAGCGCTGTAAAAATTGACCTCCTGACGAATTTTGACACGTTGCAGAGCTTCATCACTGATCGGCTCGGCTTCGAACCGGGCGAACCCTTCGGCCAGTGCATCCGCGACCGTGTCCAGATCGGTTCCGCTAAAGGCGTTGACCTGGAGGATAAGTTCGCCGGCCAGCTCGCTGTCATAATTGAAACTGCCGACGGATGCTGCGACTTTCGCTTCATCGATCAGAACTTCATTCAATGGCGCTTCCTTGCCGTCTGTCAGCAGTTCCGTCAGCACCGCGAGCGCGTAACTGTCAGGGTGATATTGCTCGACGGTCGGCCAGACCATTGTCAGCTGCGGCAGCTGAGCGAAATTGTCTTCGTGATAGAGGCGGATGGTTTCTTCGACTGACCCGGGTTGCGGTACAATCGGGGCGATATCCGGGCCGCGCGGGATTTCACCGAAATAATGCTCGACCCAGGCTTTGGCCTGCTCAGTATCAAAGTCACCAGCGACAACCAGCGTGACATTATTTGGGGTGTACCAGGTCCGGAAGAAGTCTTTGACGTCATCCAAAGTCGCCGCTTGCAAATCCGCAAGCGAGCCAATGACCTGCCAATTATAAGGATGCGATTCTGGATAAAGCGCTTTGTGCATGACGTAAAACACATGGCCATATGGCCGATTATCGACGCTCTGACGCTTTTCATTCTTGACGACTTGTTTCTCTTTTTCGAGCACCGGCTGGGTCACTGTATTGATGAACCATCCAAGTTTGTCAGCTTCCGCCCAAAGCATTTTTTCCAGAGCATCATTCGGCACGGTCTGCAGATAATTCGTGCGATCCCGGCTGGTTGAGCCATTCGCGCCTGAGCCGCCAATCCTGGCTGACAGGCGATCAAGTCCACCTGGGCCAAGGTTTTCAGATTCCAGGAATAATAGGTGTTCAAACAAATGCGCGAACCCGGTTCGACCCGGCTTTTCACGCGCAGATCCGACGTGCGCGGTCAACGACACGGCAACGACGGGATCGGACCGGTCGACATGAAACAAGACTGTCAGCCCATTATCCAGAGTGAAGGCTTCATAAGGAAGCAATGTTTCTTCTGCCGCGACCGGCGCGATTGCTTCGGTTTGCGCCGCTTCTTCTGCAACGGGCGCAGGCGCAGTTTGCTCTGCCACTGTACAAGCTGAAAGAAGGGCAATGGCCGAGACGGCCGGGGCGAGATGTTTGAACATGAAAAAGCTCCAGAATCTTTGTTGCGACCTACGTAACATTGATCGGCAGCAAGCGACCATAGCGATCCGGATAATCGGGCAGAACTTTTTTTGAGCGCCGCATATGATCGCACGAAAATCCAGATACAGATCGTCACGCATGGGGCGGCACAATCTGTACTTTTGGTAATGATCAGCAAAATGTTTGGGACGCGAGGGCAATGAACAATGCCCCCGGCCCTAGGTAGGGTTGCAACTGTCGGTAGTCGACTATTTCAATCAACCAAACGTGCAAAGGGCGGACATATGGCGTTTGATAGTTCCAAGACTGAACGGCGGGATAGTTTGGTTTCCGTCCATACTGAATTGTTCTCAGATCGCTCACAATCTTCCTGGGGACATTGCGGCGCTGTCGTCGACCTGACGCCGTTGAACAGCAGTGCCTGCACCGGGCTGTTCATCAATGAAGTCTGGATTGCACCAGACTGTATGTTTTCTCAGCGCGCCATGGATGGAAATAGCCACAGACACGATGCCAAACACATTCGTGAATCCGGCAACATGCTGTTTGTGTCACGATTTCTCTCCGGGCAATCGACAGGCACTGCCGGCGATACACCATACGCCATTCACCCGGGCGCAATTTCCATCCGCGATTATTCCCGGCCTTTCGATGGCATACAAACCGCCGGGGTAACACAAGGCGTGTTCTTTATACACGAAGGGCTAGGGTTTGATCCCACTGAGAATCCAAGCCTGATGATTTTCCCAAAGAACTCGATCGTCGCGAAAGTGCTGCATGCTGAATTTGACGCTGTCTTCTCGCAACTCAGCAACGGTGCCCAGCAATTATCAGCTGAGCGGATTTCACGCATCAGAAGCTGTGTTCAATTGGCGATTTATGGCGGTGACGAGAACGACAATAAAACCGATATCCGAATTATCGCGCGCGACGCTTTAAAGGACTTGATTTGCGAAGAAATAGAACGAAATCTGAGTGACCCGAATTACTCGACGAGGAATATATTGAGTAGTTTTGGTGTCTCGCGCGCAACGCTTTTTCGGATGTTTGAGATAGATGGCGGGGTTCGAAACTATATTCGCAATCGCAGACTATATCGCGCCGTGCACCAGATCTCGATCGACCCTTTGACGCGCGGCGAAATCAGTCGTGCGTCCAGCGAGTGGGGATTTTCTTCAGACGCGAATTTCAATCGCGCCGTGCGGCGATCATTTGGAACGAGCCCAAGTTCTTTATTCGAAGCCCCGTTGCAAGAAGTTTCGGTTGCGCCGGGGTCGCATTCTCTCTGGCGCGACAACCGCCACAAGCTGATGCAAAGAGACTTGATCCACCGCGGTGAAGCCGCCTTTATTTCACAACGCTACGCTTAAGCGGACCACATTAGCAGCCGATTATTTTACCCACGCACCTGGCGCATTGGTGCGATACCCCAGAGATTGATAGGCAGCATCAACAACACTTTGTCCGCGATCATTCAGCAATAGACCTTGTCCCATCTGGTTCATTGTATAGCTGAAGGCGAGCCCGCACTCGGGATCCGCAAAACCAATCGATCCGCCCGCACCGACATGACCGAACGCTGCGTCGCCAAGAATCGCACTCATCTGGTCGCCTTGTGGATAGGCGCGATTGTCCATCGATTTCATGAAACCTGATGCAAACCGGGTCGGCGCCAGCAAAGTGGCATCAATACCGGTCGCGGTAGAGACACGTCCCATTGCCACAAGGCGGTCTGCTGACACAAGCGAGCCATCATTTACCGCCAGCGGTGTGTACCAGGCGACTTGGCCTCGCGCATTCGATATGCCGCCGGCGCCGCCAATCTGGGCTTTGTGGGCCCCGGGATCGTTCATGTTCCAGCCGCCATTGTTCAGAAATGACAAGGATTGCAGCGATTGCGGATCAGTGAACAATTTGGTCGTGAACGCTGTTGGCACGTCGCCTTCCTTGGGCGCGTAGGTGCGGATCGGCGCAATCGGTTTGTCGAACCCGTCTGGTACGCCTATCCAGAAATCGGCACCTGTCGGTCCCGCGACTTCATCCGCGAAGAACTGGCCCAGTGACTTGCCGGAAACCCGGCGCACCAATTCGCCGACTGTCCAACCGAAATTGACCATGTGATAGCCATTTCGGGTTCCCGGCTCCCACCATGCTTCCTCGTCTTCCATGCGTGAGACCATATAGTCCCAGTCGAGATATCCGCCGGCGCGGATCGGATCGCGATTGGTCGGAACCGCGCTTTCATGATTGAGCATCATTTGGACCGTTGTCTTTTCCTTACCATTCTTGGCAAAGCCCGGCCAATATTCAGAGACCAGCGCCGCAGGGTTCAACAAGCCGCGGTCAATCAGGATGTGCGCACACAGTGCCGTCGCGGCTTTGGTACAGGAAAAGACGATCGAGACGGTGTCTTCTTGCCAGGCCTCACCGGCATCTGGATCTGCCAACCCTCCCCAGAGGTCGACTTTGGTTTCGCCGTCGACACTCAGGCAAACCGAGGCCCCGACTTCGCCGCGCTCGGCAAAATTACGTTCGAACTCTTCCTGTACGCGCGCAAACTGTGGATCACAGTGGCCTTTTGTCTGGCTCATGGTCGGGTCTCCTCCTATATGCACAATTATAGAAGCAGGGTTTCAGGCGCAGCGCGAGGCTGACTTTGGGGCACGCGGCGCGCGAGGGACCGAGCATGGCGAATAAGCAGGCGATTTTTCTCGAAGGTAATCTGCTCCGTCATATCATCATAATGGCGTCGACTGCCAGCATCGGTCTGGTCTCGATCTTCCTTGTCGACTTTGCTGACTTGTTATTCATTTCAATGCTTGGGGAAGCTGAATTGGCAGCTGCTGTCGGGTTTGCTGGCACTGTTTTGTTTCTCACTTTTGCGGTGTCGATCGGTCTCACGATCGCAACCAGTGCTTTGGTGGCGCAGCGGCTCGGCGAAGACAAACCCGTCGAAGCGCGCCAGATTGCCTCCAGTGTGATGATCTTTGGCTTGATCGTCAGCATCATCTTGGCGACCTTGTGCTGGACGTTTGCGCCAACACTCATCGCCACAATAGGGGCAAAGGGCGAGACTCTGGACTTGGCCGCCCGTTATTTTCGGATTGTCGTCATGGCGATGCCAATTGCGGCGGTGGGAATGATGGCGAGTGGGATCCTACGCGCCAGAGGCGATGCACGCCGCGCCATGGTGGTGACCCTGACCGCGGGTGCTGTGAATGCCATTCTCGACCCGATCCTGATCTTCGGCTTTGGGCTCGGGCTGGATGGCGCGGCATACGCCTCCGTGGCAGCCAGATTCGCCACACTGGCCACGGCCTTGTATCCCATTTTCAAACACTATGGCGGGTTCGCAACCATCGACACCGCACAATTCAAGCAGGATCTGAAACCGATCGTGGCCATCGCAGGCCCCGCCATGCTGACCAATGTTGCGACCCCGATCGGCAACGGCTTTGTGACGCGCGCGATCTCGGAATTTGGCGATAGTGCCGTCGCTGCGATGGCGGTTGCCGGTCGTCTGACGCCGCTGGCTTTTTGTGTGATCTTCGCGCTATCCGGCGCCGTCGGTCCGATCATTGGCCAGAATTTCGGCGCCAAACAATATTCGCGGGTTCGCGGAACCCTGATCAAGGCGGTTCAGTTTACAGCGATTTATGTCGCCGCCATGTGGGCCATACTGATGCTGACGAACGGCTTTATTTCAAGCAGTTTCAAACTCAGCGAAGATGGTGCCAATATCATCTTCTGGTTTGCCCTCGTCGTGACCCCGCTGTTCTTGTTCAACGGCACCTTGTTCGTCTCCAATGCGGCCTTCAACAATTTGCGCCGACCGCTCTATTCGACTTTCCTGAACTGGGGAAAAAACACCGTTGGGGTTGTGCCCTTTGTGGTCATCGGGGCGGCGATTGGCGGCGCACCCGGTGTCCTGATCGGTCAGGCACTTGGCGGCGTCGTGTTCGGAATTGCCGGGTTGTGGTTAGCCTATCGGCTGGTTGAAAAATATGAGAGCGGCGACTCCGATCCGGACAAGGGGATGAAGTTCCCGGTCATGCGCCGCCGCGCCGAGGCGCCGTTTAACTCGCCGCGCTCATGAGGCTTCGGCTAATGGCATAGAGCCAGCGCTGGCGCATTGTCGCTGTGCAACAGTTTGCTGGTCGTTCCACCAAATAGCATTTGGCCAAGGCGATTGTGGCCATAGGCGCCCATCACGATCAGAGACGCGTCGTGCGCATCTGCTGCTTCTTGAAGGGCGCCGGACACTGTGCCGCTCAGCTCGGCTTCAACGACCTC
The DNA here is from genome assembly GCA_964352865.1 of uncultured Hyphomonas sp. Classification (GTDB taxonomy): domain Bacteria; phylum Pseudomonadota; class Alphaproteobacteria; order Caulobacterales; family Hyphomonadaceae; genus Henriciella. The sequence goes on along the minus strand of CAYGUD010000058.1, from coordinate 2,997 downwards.
CAAACGCTGCTCATGCAGGATCTCGATGAGTTGTGCGCGAGAGTGCTGACAAACATGCGCCCATTGATGCCGGACCTTGTCGGCATGTTCAGCAACGACGACTTTTTTGTAGGTCGCTATCAAAGGCAAATACAGTCTCACAGTCCGCGCCGCGAGGGGGCTTCCATCCCAGGCAATCATGCACGTGTCAGAAGTTCGCGCCTGTTTTGGGGCCAGAACCAGTGGCAGACCTGCTTCCATCAAAACGTGTTCGAAGACTTGGTTCATGGGATGGTTGGATTGCGTCGAAGCTTTCGAAACGACGAACGCATCAGCGAGCGCCGCCCGCACCGCACCATGTAGCGCTACGGACCCGGTTTCTTTCTCGAAACTGGCATTCAGCCATGGTCCGGCTTCGCTGGTCTGTTCTGAAAAGGCCTGCTTGAACTCTTTGACCAAATTGTCTTGAGCTTCTGTGAGCGAGGCAATGGCCGACGCGCCCATGATGACGGTTTCCGCACCGGTAATATAGACCGCGGCATTAGCCGGATCAGGCATCGCGCAGAACCCGGTCAGAGATGTTTTTAGCCGTTTCGTAAGATCTATCGCGGTTTCAACCGCCGGTGAAATCTCTTCGACACTCCCGCCGAGCATGACTGTAACAGACATCAAAAGGCCTCCTTCGCTTTGATACGAATTAAACTTAGGAACCCGTGACACGCCTCAGTATAGGGAACATTGCGGAGTGTCCGATCAGGCTAATTCTGGCTTATTCTGAAAGATTGGACACCGCGCTCAGAGCGGCGTATCATCATCGTTCAGGATACGGTGCGCGGCGCCGTCGAGATCATCATACTGATCCGTATTAACCGACCACAAAAACGCCCCAAGACCGAGCAGACCAAGCCCCAGGGCTACCGGAATCAAATAGACAATAATGTTCATGCCTCACCGCCATTCAGACGCAGCGCATTCAGCGTCACAATCAGTGATGAAGCTGACATCGCAATGGCCGCGATCAGAGGCGTGACATTGCCGGTCACCGCGATCGGCACAGCGATACAATTATAGATCGCTGCAAGACCAAAATTTTGCAGCATGATCCAACGCGTGCGTTTGGAGACATTGAGAACCGACTTGATCGCCGACAGCCCGCCGGAATAGACAGCATCAGAGGCCGATTGTGAGACATCCATCGCGCCCCCGGGCGCCAGAGAGGCATGTGCAATCGCCAGCGCCCCGGCATCATTCAAACCGTCACCGACCATCAGGACTTTCTTCCCGGACGCGGCCAGCGATTTCAGGCGCTCCGCTTTGCCGCCGGGCGAAACACGAGCGCGCCATTCAGTGATGTCGAGATGATCGGCGATTGCCCTGACCGCCCGCTCGGTATCGCCAGACAGGATCTCGATGGACAGACCGCGAAGGCGCAGAGCCGCAAGCGTTTCGCGGGCATCAGATTGTAGCTGGTCTTCGAAACAAAACTGCACCGGGTGGGAGTCATCGCCAGCAAACCACAGACTTCCACCGCTACTCTCCGCGGGTGTATCCAGACCGACCCAGACCGCCGAACCCAGTCTGTATCGCTGACCCTCAATCCATCCTTCAATGCCGAGACCGGGTGTCTCTTCAACGTGCCGTGCCAATGGACCGGGGCCCGCTTGAGCCACGACCGCGCGCGACAATGGATGGCGACTGGCCCGGGCCAGTTGCGCCGCGAGCAGCAATTCATCGCCATGCACGGAGGCGAGTTTCGGCGTGCCGAGCGTTAGCGTACCGGTCTTGTCGAGCACGACATGATCAATCTCAGCGAACCGTTCCAGCGCGTCGCCTGAGCGCAAAAAGATCCCGCGTTTGAACAGACGGCCCGAGGCCACAACTTGGGCAACTGGCGCCGCCAAAGCGAGCGCGCATGGACAGGTAATGATCAAAGTCGCCACAGCCACCAGAATGGCCTGATGCACACTGGCGCCAAGGGCCAACCAGGCAATCAGGGCCAGCGCGGCCGTGGTGTGCACGAAAGGCACATAGAGCGCCACGGCTTTATCCGCGATCTGTCGATAGCGGGCGCGTTTTTGTTCTCCGGCTTCGAGCATACGGGCAATGTCTGCCAGTAGAGAGTCCGATGCTTCGCCGAGCGCTTTGCCTTGGATCGGGTGATCGAGATTGAGCGTGCCCGCATATATGGTTTCGCCGGGTTGAACAGCGCGCGGCAAGCTCTCGCCTGTGACCAGGCTTTCATCGACACCGCTCGTGCCATCGAAGAGCTTCATATCGATTGCGGCGCGTTCGCCTGCCGCCACAAGAATGGCATCCCCCTGTCGCACTTGCTCCGCGCGCACGCTTTCGACATGGCCGTCCGATGTGACGCGATTGACGGATCGGTTCTGCAAAGCGGCGAGATCATGCGCGGCGGCATGGGCCTGACGCCGCAAACGGGCGTCAAGGAAGCGGCCAATCAGCAGGAAGAAAAGCAACATCACACTGGCATCGAAATAGGCGTGATCGCCGCCCGTCGCGGTTTCCCAGACACTGACTCCGAATGCCAAAGTCAGCGCCAAAGAAATCGGCACATCCATATTCGCCTGGCCATGCCGTAAGACCGTAAAGGCCGAGCGGAAGAAGTGTCGGCCACTGAAGAGAAGGACCGGCAATGCAATAATGCCGGAGATGGTGTGTAGTGTCGTTCGCGTTTGCGTCCCCATCTCGCCGTGCCCGCCCCACACTGACACAGAGAGCAGCATGATATTGGCCAGCGCGAAGGCGGCGACGCCCATGGACAGCAGCAGTGCGCGCTCTTCCGATTTAGCAGATTTTGCGCTGGCATCTTCTGAAAATGCAGAGACGCCATATCCGAGATTCGCGACGCGTTCAGCAATCTGGTTTGCGCCGCCCTCGCCTTTCCACGCTACAGCGAGCTTGCCATTGGAGAGATTCATTCGCGCCCGCTCGACGCCCGATAAGGCCATCACAGTGGTTTCAATTTTCGAGATACAGCCACCGCACTTTGCCCCGCGC
>CAYGUD010000057.1:0-10728 GCA_964352865.1 uncultured Hyphomonas sp. | reverse complement strand
AATTATGGCGCGGCATATCAAATGGCATGGGAGGATCCTTCTACACTGTGTCTATCGGGTCATGACTTTCGCCCTGGCACATGACCGGGCTTTTCCCTCAGGCCCGGCAATCTGGCAAGCGCAAACCGGGTCATTTCCACAAAAGCATGGACACATGTCCGGCGCGGCTTAGATGCTTGCGCATGATCACACGTATTTTTCTGGCGTTTACCGCGTTCACTTTTGTTGCCTTCGGTCTCTGGTCGATTACCGACCCCGCTGGCATGACCACCCGCCTCGGCGTCACAGCGGGCGGCCTCTCTGGCATTTTTGAGATGCGCGGCATCTATGGCGGGGTCAGTCTCGGCGCTGCCATCTTGTGCGCTTTGGGCGCTTTTCGATCGCGATTTGAGTTTCCGGGATTGTGCTTCATCGCCGCCTATATGGGCGGCTATGTGATCGGCCGCGCCGCATCCTTTGCATATGGCGATACTGCGCTGGCTGCGAACTGGCAGTTTGCCGGATTTGAGCTTGTCATGTTCATCGCCGCGACCTGGCTGATGTCTCGCAAAGCATAAAAAAAGCCCCGCACACTGGCGGGGCTTTTCAATCAGGTATCGCGAAACGCTAGAACGTTTTGCGGACTGTAACGCCATAGGTCTGCGGCTGGCTAGGATAACCTGTCCAGGTTCCAGCTTGGGCCACGCCTGGGAAGGCCGTCGTGATGTATTCGTGGTCGAAGATGTTACGACCCCAAAGTGTCACGCCAAGACCGTTCGCAGAGGTGAAGCCGAGTGAGGCATTCACGCTGTTCACTTCACGATCATAGAGACCTTCGAGCGCCTGATTGATCGCTGCAGTGTTGCCGCCATCGCCAAAATCGCTGTCCGCTTCATACTGCCAATCAGCCCGGAAGAAGCCGTCCCAATCGCTGTTCACGTCGAAATCATACAGGACAGATGTCGATGTAATGACGTCTGAAACACCCGATACAGATGTGCCTGAAAGATCATTGCCCAGCAGGTCAACAAACTCGTCATAGACCGGGTCAAGGAATGTCCCGGCAAATGTCAGGGTCAGATCATTGATCGGGCTCCACGATGCGTCCAGTTCGAGACCAGTTGCTGATTGCTCAGCCGCATTGTCGAGCGTGAAGCCTGTGCCGTTAAAGACGTTCGACTGGAAGTTCTCAATGGTCTGGTCAAAGATCGCGACGTTCAGCGCGAAATTATCCCAAGAGCCTTTGAGTCCGATCTCGAACACTTTCGCTTCTTCTGGTTCGGCAAAACGGGTTCCAGTGGTCAGGTTCGCCTGTGCCAAACCGGCATCGGTGATTGGCGAAGATGGCGCCGTCCGCAGAACTTGACCCGTGAACGGGTCAATAACAGTTCCAACGGCCTGGTTTGTGGCTGGATCAATCGCTGGAGTGAAGTCCGTTGCGAATGGCCGGCTGTCCCGAGACAAGTTGAACGAGTTCGATTTGAAGCCAGTGGAGTAAGACCCGTAGACATTGATATTGTCTGTCAGATCATAGGCCAGACGGAGCGAGTAAGTCAGATCGTCTGCTTCAATTGAGCCATTCTCAACCGCGTTCGGGAAGTTGAGGAAAGGTGGCTGGAATTGCAATGGCTGCAAACCAATCAGCGGGTTTTGTAATGCCGCTGGCGTGGTCGGGTCATAATTGCTCGCAATGGCCAGGGCTTGCTGCTGGATCGTAGCATATGCCGCTGGGTTACCACCAATGAACGCACCAATCGCTGTTGGATCAGTCGTATCAACACCGTTCAAACCAAGAATGGTGCTTGTCACCAAAGCATATCCAACTTGGGTCAGATCGAGCGAAGACAAGACATCGAGGCTCTGAATGTTCAGCGAGGCGTCTTTTTCGTTCTCAGTATAGTTCAGACCCAGTGTCGCGGTGAAGCGATCATTGACGTGCCAGTCCAGGGTTCCGAAGAGCGATGTCGCTTGGTCATCCTGAGTGAAGCTTTCAATATTGCCCTGACCTGCACCAGCGAGCGTGCCCGCTGGAAGGTTAAGACCGGCTTCCAGACCACCAAGTGGGCTGGCAAGCGTGCCACCTTGGAATGCGCCGACAATCGCGGCGATATCAGCTGGGCTAGTTGCGCCAGCAAAGGCTGCACCAAGATCGATGAAGTTACGGAAGTCAGCGCCGTAAAGCAGCTCATTTTGAACCGCAGCAGACTCGTCAAAGAAGTAACCGCCGACCATCCAGTCAAAGTTACCCGCATCATTTGATGTCACGCGAATTTCCTGAGTGAAGGTCTCAAGCTGTTGAGCTTCTGTCAGGCCAGCGAGATCTGCGCTGGTGAAGTCGATGTCGTAATTGTTCGTGACATCGGTCTCGCGATAAGACGTGATCGTGGTCACCGTAAAGCCGTCAAACTCGATATCGCCTTGCAGCGAGATGCCTTTGTTTTCCAGCGTGTTGTTCGGCGTTCCGTTGAGGAAAATACCGCGATTGAACGGCGTCGCGTTGTCGACGTCGCCGCCAATGACGCGAATGATGTTCGCTGTTGGGCCTTCGACCAGGTTCGAAGCAACACAGCAAACCTCGTCAACTTCGTCTGCATCGACGATCAAGCGCCATTCCTGCCGATCCGTTGGCTCGAGCAGCAATTCGCCGCGAATGTTCCAACGATCACGATTGTTCAGCTCAGCGCCGTCGACCAGATTCTCGGCTGTGCCGTCACGCTGGTTGATGCCGCCGCCGATTGAGAAAGCGAGCTTGTCAGTAATCGGTCCAGTCAGATAGCCGCGGGCGCGGCGCATGTTGAAATTACCAAAGCTGACTTCTGCGTTTCCGCCAAGATCGAAATCTGGCTTGCTGGTGACGACAGAGACAACACCGGCAGACGCGTTCTTACCAAACAGAGTTGATTGCGGGCCGCGCAGAACTTCGACGCGCTCAAGATTTGGCAAGTCGCCAATCGAAGCCGCCGCACGAGAGCGGTAGACGCCATCGATAAAGATACCAACAGATGGCTCGATACCAACATTGTTGGCGCCATTACCAAAGCCACGAATAGTGAAGTTGGCATTGGCCGAGTTCTGGAATGTCCGGAAGCCCAATGAAGGCACCAGCGACTGCAGATCGTTCAAGTCGAGGATTTCGGCTTTTTCGATCACGCTATTGTCGACGACAGAAACGGCGACCGGCACATCTTGCAGAGTCTGCTCACGCTTCGTCGCGGTGATGGTTACGGTGTTGAGGCGCTTGGCCTGCTCTTCGCCGTCATCCTGGGCCATAGCCGTCAGGCCTGTTCCAGCGATCAAAGCGGTTAGTCCAACACTTAGTGACAGGCCTGCTTTCAGGCCGAAAGTGGTTCGAGTGGTCTTTTTCAACTCACGTCTCCCGATTAATTGTGAATAGTGTTTCTGGAGGCCCTCTCTTGATGGAGGATTTGTCAGAAGGAATAGTTCGCTTCGTTGCCCAGACAAGGCGAAAACTGTAATAATCTCGGGAACGTGAACAGTCGCGGCAATTCCGCAACACTAAGTAGAAACCCCGCCGGATTGGCGGGGTTCAAAAGTTTCGTTTGTGAAGTGCGCTAGTTTGTAGAATGCGCTTAGTAGACGCCCTGTCCCACGCCGCCATCAAAGACCATGGACTGGCCTGCGGTCTCGCGCGTTCTTTCGACCTGGCGCTCAACGGTTGTCATCACGGTTCGCGTTTTTGGCACACATATCTTGGTCTTGGTTCGGGCTTCAACCAGTTTGATCCCCGCACCGTGTCGCCGCAGCAATGACCGCTCATTACATGACCGTGCAGGCGCCTGCGGCGCACATGTCAGGTCGCCGCCGCGCTGATGCACCAGCGCCTCTCCTTTACGGCAGGCGAACGTCTCGCCGTGCGTAAAACTGGCTTTGCCGTGCTCGACACTCCCAAGCGTCACTTGCATACTGGTCCCTGCCATGCAGCGGTAAAGCTCACCGTGATAAGCCGCAGGCACACGATCATTTGCATCAATGCGCGACGCCGGGTGCGGCACGCCCTTATCGTCGATACACACCGCCTGTAGCGGACGGACAACTGTCTTGATGACTAACTCGTCCTCGCAATATTGCTCCGTCGTGGGCACTTGTTCAGTGATGGTTTCCATATAGGTCTCCGCCCCGCCTTCAACGTTCAACTCATTGATCGCCGTCGACGCCACGCCTTGCGCCGTATAATAGCCACCACCACCCGAAACGATGACACTGCTTTCGCCGCCGCCAACAATACTGGTATTGAGATAGCTTTGCGTGTTGGTGATGATACTGCCCTGGTTCACAGTCACATTCGAGCCATGCACCATGACATTCGGTCCGGAGACATTGACGCCCGGAATATGCACGCTCGGTCCTTTAGGGCCTTTGCAGCAATGTCCGCTATTGCCGCCGCCCATACCAGCACCTGGCACCATAGCAGGCCCTTGCCCCCCTGGTGCGCACCCGCCACTACAAGGCGTCATGCCGCCCGAACCACTTCCCGCATAGGCCATGCCGCCCAGAATCGCGACGGAAAACAGGCCAGCGCTGACCAGAAGGGTGTTTCGAGTTGATACGGTCATTGAATGACTCCCAAACAGTTCGCCTAGTAGGAAGCAGGTTCCATGCCGAGTTTCCCCTATCCGTTGAGTTGAGCCCCAAAATGAACCGACATTCGCCGTTTAAGCGAAACCCGCAAACTGGAACAAACATTGCGACACCGTCTCCAAACAGGAAAACGGATGGGTCGGACAATTGGCCCGGGTAAGAGAGACCAAAAATGACGACGATGAACCATCATCCGAACACCCAGACGCTGTTGTCAGCCTGGGAACGTATGAATGAAACAGCCCCCAAAAATTTGGGTGTGGAGAAAGCAAGTGATCACCCGGACCTATTGGAGTGCCTGTTTGTGATTGAGCGCTCCGATGAAGGCCGCTGGTTGTTCCGCAATGCCGGTAATCAACTCGGCAAGCTACTTGGTCGCGACCTGGGACAACATGATTGTCTCGATTTCTGGACAGGACATGATCGCAGCATGGTGGAGTCGCTGATCGACTCGGTTCGCGAGAGCCGCAAGCCTGGTATCCTGCACGCAACGGGCGAAACGCTGACCGGCACGCAAATGGACATAGAACTTACTTTGGCGCCGCTGCCGTCACCACGCAAACAAAGCAATCAGAATCGTCTTTTGGGGCTTTATCAGGTGCTTCAGCCCGCTGCGGTTCTCAACGGACGTCCGGTCTGGCGGCATCGCGTGACGGCGGTCTATCCACCGCGTCCCGACCGGCAGCCAGCGCAATTGCGCCTCGTCGCCAATAATGATTAAGCGGCCTCTTTGGCCCGCGCGATAAGCTCTGCTTTGACGCGTTCAGCCAGCTGCTTGACCGTGAACGGCTTCGACATGAAGCCGACTTCGCGGTCACCATCCAGTTTCGCTGCGACATCACGCTCAGCATAGCCTGACATGAACAGGACTTTCGCGGTGCCGAGCAGGTCTTTGGCTTCCTTGATCAAAGTCGGGCCATCCATGCCGGGCATGACCACATCTGAAACAATGAGATCAAATCCACCGGGATTGTCTTCGAGGATTTCCATCGCCTCTTCGCCGTCGCAGGCTTCTTCGACATCATAGCCGCGAGATTTCAATTGCGACGCTGCGATCGAGCGGACACCGTCTTCGTCTTCAACCAGGAGAATCCGGCCTCGCCCTGAAATATCGACTGGGACAAACACGTCTTCTTCGGCTTCCACAGCAACCGGGTCGACTTCCGGGATTTCATCGGCTCTCAGCGCTGGCAGATAGATCTGGAAATTCGTCCCTTTGCCAACTTCGCTCAGCGGACAGATATAGCCTTCAGACTGTTTGATAATGCCGTACACAGTCGACAGACCGAGCCCGGTGCCAAGGCCTTTTGGTTTGGTTGTGAAGAACGGGTTGAAAATATTCTTCAGATTATCCGGCGCGATCCCGTGCCCGGTATCTTCAACTTCGATCAGCAGATACTCGCCCGCTTCGACAAAACGGAAGCCATTCTTGTGGGCGTCGGCCTCAGTCGCGCGTGAGGTTTTGATCGTCAGTTTGCCGCCATTGCCACCATCCATGAGCAGCGCATCACGAGCATTGGTCGCCAGATTGATAATCGCCGTTTCAAGTTGGTTGCGGTCCGCTTTGACCATTGGCAAATCGCGGCCGTGGACAACATTGAAGTCAATCCGCTCATCCAGCAATTGGCCAAGCAGGATGGCAAACTCAGACAGGAATTCACCAGGCTCAAACACTTCACGGCGGAAGGTTTGCTGGCGCGCATAAGCCAGCAGCATCTGAACCAGATCTTTGGCGCGAACCGAGAATTCATGGATCTTTTTCAAGTGATCAAAAGATGGATCGCCAACCGGGTGTTTCGACAGCAGCTCATCATTGTTCAACATAATGCCCGTCAGCACATTGTTGAAATCATGCGCGACACCGCCAGCCAGCTTGCCAATCGCTTGCATCTTCTCACCCTGCGCCAAACGCAGTTCGAGTTCTTTCTGCTCGCTCATATCAATCACATACGCGACCGCAGGCTGCCCCATCCCATCCAGGGTGACGAAGACATTCACGTGCTTCTGATCTTCATCGGCAAGGCGCAAGCCAACCGGCTTATCAATTGAATCGAGCAGAATTTCGCGCAGCTTGCTTTCGCCTTCTTCGGCCACGAACAAGTCGATAAAGCGGGTGCCTGGCGAGGCATGTCCGCCGGCCAGGCCCATCAGAGCGCGATTGCTGTCGGCAATGATCGCACCTTCCAGGGAACTGCCTTCCAGACGTGCGGCGCCAAATGGCGCATCGTCAAACATCGGGTCGCCTTCGGGGCGCGGCGGGCGGCTGGCCGATGCGGCGAGCATCCGGCTTTCGCCATCCAGCAGATTTTGTGAATTGGCCAGCACCACAGTTCGCCCCGTGGCGTCAGCGCCTTTGCCGTTCCACGTGGTAATCGTTTGCACAGGCATCTCAACGCCGTCACGCGATCGGATCATGATATCCGCCCGGCCAGGCACACCCGACTTGCGATCCCGGCGGAGCATTTTTACAAATTCCGGACGCATAATGTCATCGAGACGGATATTCTTTGCGCTTTCAGGGAAGCCAAGCACTTCGCGCAACCAGCCATTGGCATAGGAAATGGTGCCGTCTGCGCCCGACGAGAAAAAGCCCATAGGCGCGTCTTCGACATAGAGCGCGCGCATATCTGCCGCCCCCGTCACTTGCTCAGAGCCCGTGATCCGTCGCAAGCGCCAAATCGCGCGATCGCCTTTGAGCGGCGCAACAGAGGCTTCGTACTGAACCGGTATGGCATCCGTGCCGAGCGTCATGGCTGGCAGAATTTCGCGTCGGTCTTCACCCGCTTTTGCGGCTTTGGACAGACGGAAAATCGGCGCAGCCAGGCCGGGCGCGGCGCTGAAGATACGGTCTACCGAAACCGGACCGAGCGCATCTGACTGCCCCATCAGGGCCATTTGTGTCAGGTCCGTGTAAGCTTCGTTTGCCGCCAGAGGCGCGCCGCCCTGATCACAAATCAGGACCGCTTCATCCAGAGCTTCAACCCATGAAAAGCGCGGGGTTGCCGGTTGCACGGCATCGGCCATCGCGCCGCGTTCCGGAAACAGTCCCATACGCCGCCCGGCGCCGCGCAGGATCCATAACAGAAACACCATGCCGCCAGCAGCCATAGAAATCAGCAGGATCAAGCCCGTTGGCCCACCTGCAGTCGGCCAGGCCAATGTCGCGCTTGCGGCGCCAACGGCCAAGAGCAGACAGGACCAGAATCCCATTTGCAGCCAATCCAATTGGCGGACGCCTTCCAGCGCCGGTTGTTCTTGGGTCTCTGGCACTTCAGCCGACATAACGCATACTCCAACGCGGACATATGCATGTCCGTTGATTCGCACTCACATATAGCAGGACTTGATCAGTTTACGCACGGTCCTGTTCCAATTTATCCTTTTGCACCCGAAATGGTTAATCAAACGAGAAGGCTGGTTAATCTTACCTAACCAATTATACAGGTTTCACTACAGTTTACGAAAGGATCGCCATGCGTCTCGCCACCTCCGCTCTCGCCTTGGTTTTGATGTCAGGACTCGCCGCATGTGGCAGTCAATCACCAGGAAACTCAGCACCTTCAGCAAACCAATCAGCGACTCAAGAGGTCGATGCGGCGAAAATCGCTGAAACCGAGCGTTTGAACGCCTGGTTCGAAGAGAAATTCGATGAAGAGATCTCGCGCAGCCCGATGTCAGCGACTTTCCTTGGCAGCCGCGAGAATTATGACAAGTGGGACGATGCCAGCGAAGCGGCTCAACAAGCAGAGCTCGAGATTCAGCGCGCGAATGTCGCCGAAATGCGCGAAACCTTCGATCCAGCCAATTTGACGGGTCAGGGCCAGCTCTCTTTCCGTTTGGCGGAATATGGGCTCGAGCAGGATGAAATTACAGCCAAATGGCGCGGCTATAATTATTCGTTCAGCCAGATGCGCGGATCTCATGCCGGGATTGCCTCTTTCCTGATTGGCCAGCACAAAGTCACCAGCAAGTCTGATGCGGAAGCCTATATCGCCCGGCTGAAAGGGGTTGAGACCTATCTGGGTCAGAACCTGGAAAACGCTAAAACCTCTGCAGAGCGCGGCATTCGGCCACCGCTTTTTGTCTATGATTTCGTCATTGAAGGCGCTGCAAATGTCATCGATGGCTATCCTTTTGAGGGCGTTGGGCCGGAAAGCCCTTCACCTCTTTATGCAGACTTTACCAGCAAGACCGAAGCGCTGGTGACAAATGGAACGATCACTCCGGATGAAGCCGATCAGCTCAGATTCGAGGCCCGCGGGGCGCTGCTGGATCACGTTTATCCGACTTATTTCAACTTGATCACCTGGATCAGCGAAGACAAAGCCAACGCGACTACGGATGACGGCGCCTGGAAACATCCGAGCGGCGCTGAATACTATCGCGATCGCCTGTCGCTGATGACAACGACGGACATGAGCGCAGATGAAATCCATGATCTGGGACTGTCCGAAGTCGCCCGTATCCACGATGAAATGCGCTCTATCATGACGGAGGTCGGGTTTGAAGGCAGTCTGCAGGACTTTTTCGACTTCACGCGAACAGATCCTCAATTCTTCAAGCCAAATACGGATAAAGGCAAAGCGGAATATCTCGCCGAAGCGACCGCGATCATTGATACGATGCGCGAAGCGCTGCCCACTGTCTTCAACACGTTCCCGAAAGCCGAACTCGAAGTCAAAGCCGTCGAAGCCTTCCGCGAGAAAGCGGCAGGTAAGGCCTTCTATCAGCGCCCCGCCCCGGATGGATCACGCCCAGGCGTCTATTATGCAAACCTCTACCGGATGCAGGATATGCCGCTCTATCAAATGGAAGCGCTGGCCTATCATGAGGGCATTCCGGGCCACCATATGCAGCTGGCGATTTCGCAGGAACTGGAGGGTATTCCAAGGTTCCGCAAGTATGGGCGCGTGACCGCCTTCACCGAGGGCTGGGGGCTTTATTCGGAGTTCCTGCCAAAGGAAATGGGCTTCTATGAAGATCCATATTCCGACTTTGGCCGCCTCGCGATGGAGCTTTGGCGCGCCGCCCGCCTGGTGGTCGATACAGGCCTGCATGAAAAGCAATGGACCCGCGAAGAAGCGATCGACTATCTGCTGACCAATACGCCTAATCCGGAAGGCGACGCCCGCAAAGCCATCGAGCGCTACATTGTTATGCCCGGACAGGCGACGGCCTACAAAATCGGGATGATAAAAATCGTCGAGCTGCGCGAAGATGCGCGCACGCGTCTCGGCGACGCTTTTGATATTCGCGACTTCCATGACGTTGTGCTCAAGGACGGTCCGGTACCACTTGAAATTTTAGAGGAGAACGTTGAGGCGTGGATCACGAAGCAGTGAGAATTCAGCAAAAACCTTCCCGTAGAGGCAGATTATTGGAAATCTGATTCTATTGTTTAGGTTTTTTTGTTGCACTGCGGCAATTTCATACCCTATTGGACCATCATGAAACTCTCAGTCTTAAAAGAAGTGGCTGCAGGCGACCGTCGTGTTGCAGCCACACCAGAAACCGTAAAAAAGTATGTCGGGCTCGGCCATGAAGTGACGGTGCAAGCCGACGCTGGTCTGGACGCGGGTTATACCGATGCTGCTTATACCGAGGCTGGCGCCAAAGTCGTGAAGACGGCCGCCAGTGTCATCAAGGATGCCGACGTCCTGCTTTGTGTGCGAACGCCTGATGCGTCGAAATTGCCAGACGGCTTGACCGTCATTGGCTTGCTTGACCCATTCAAGTTTGATGCTTCGACGTTCAACGCCAAGAAAACCACGACCCTGGCGATGGAATTCACACCTCGGATCACGCGGGCCCAAAGCATGGATGCTCTGTCGAGCCAATCAAACCTTGCGGGCTATCGCGCAGTGATCGAAGGCGCGACACTATATGGCCGCGCCATGCCAATGATGATGACCGCTGCCGGCACCGTTGCCCCGGCCAAAGTCTTTGTCATGGGCGCCGGTGTTGCGGGTCTGCAAGCCATTGCGACGGCCCGTCGTCTCGGCGCAGTTGTGACAGCGACGGACGTTCGTCCCGCCGCAAAAGAACAAGTCGCCTCACTCGGTGCAAAATTCATCGCGGTTGAAGACGAAGAGTTCAAAGCCGCTGAAACCGCAGGCGGATACGCCAAGCAAATGTCTGATGAGTATCAGA
>CAYGUD010000056.1:0-11007 GCA_964352865.1 uncultured Hyphomonas sp. | reverse complement strand
GTTTACGGCCGTGCTGAGCGTTGTCGATGTTTGCGCGCCATCGCCGCCCTGGTGCTGAACCGATACGCGCGTGCTCAAGGATAGACGGTTGAGCGCGCCAATCGGCTGGTCTGCCCGCCAATTAGACCCTACTGAAAGATTGGTCCGCGCGCCATTACGCTGGTCGAACACACCTTCAAAGCTCGGACGGGCAGCTCCTGCCGAAAACTTGGCGCCCTCATAATTAGCAAACCCGGAAATCCCCATTTGCTGGCTCAGAGTATAATTGGCAGAGCCACGGACGCGCAAATCCGCGCCGCTGGCATCACCTGAAAACAAACCGACATCCGCAGAAATGAAAGCTGATTGCAGTCCTTTTTCGCGATCATCAAAGTGATAGGCTCTCTGCCCGTTGGCCACCAGCGAAGCATTGTTGCCATCTGCAGAGATTGAGGCCGCGACGCCAACATCCTGCAACTGGTCTTCATCAATGACACGTGCGCCAGCAGCGAAACCACCAAACGTTGGAGTCGCGACCGTATCACTGTCGATTTTGGCCCCTGTGAGCGGCGCACCGGCGGCGATTGCCAGAATGTCACCATTTTTGCGTTGCTTGCGCCAAGACGCACCGCGTACGCGGTTGGCGCCGACGCCCGAAAGTTCCCGATAGCTGGAGCTGTAATCACCAACAGTCGCTTGCCAGCCATCCAGCGACGCGATGTCGACCGACGCCCAGCCTGGCTGTGTCGCCGCAAAATTGTCAAAACCACCCGATGTGTCGAGCTGCGCACGGAAATTGTATTTGCCGACATGGCCACGCGTTTCAGTGCGCAATGGGCCGCGATCACTGAGCTCATAAGTCAGGCTTTCAATGGTCAAAGGTGTGCTTCGCGCCTCGCTGGCGATGTCGACGCCAGGAAGCGCCGTGCTGTCCAGGCGTGTATCAAGCGTCACTTCCACGCGATTGGTCAGTGGCACGAGCTTAACATGCGTACCCGTCAGGCTTTCCACCGCACCGAAGGGCAGGATGAGTTCATCGCGCTCAGCAAGTTCCATATCCGGGGCAACGCCGCGCGGGGTGGTGTTGACCGAAACCAGACCGGTCGCAAGCTCTAGATTGATCGTCGCCTGATCCTGCTGCCGCCGAACCGTGACCGTTCCATTGGCAACGCTCAGTTCGTGGCCCAGCTCGCGAACGATTGGCTCCAGCGGCACGAGCAACACAGGCCCGATTGTACGGGGCTCATTGCCAAACGTATCGATCGGAACGCCATTGACCCACAACTCGAGACCAAATCGTGGTTTGAGCTGCGCATCCAGGGTCAAAACGGTGCGCCCTTGATCATCTTCCGAGGCATGCGTGCCTGTCATAATCGTCACGGCATTCAAGCTGATCCATGCATCTGCAGTTTCGCGCGGCTCGAATTCCGGCAACTTGCCGAGAACCGTCTTGTTTGACCGAACTTTGCCATCCGTCATGTTAATCGACATCAACGCGCCATCCTGGCGACGATGATAACCGAGCAAAGTATCATGCAGCTCCACTCTGCTCTGCAACGGCGCGGCGATGTCCGTCAGATTGTAGAGCAGTTTTCCGGCGTCCTGATGACGGCTGCGAACTGAAACAAGCTGACCTTCAATAATCATGTCCAGATGCTCAATGCCGAGCGCCTGCTGCGGCGCAGCGGCAACAGCAACTGTTTCCTCAGACGCGTCGATCGCTTTTGGTTGCGCTTCTTCAATCAGCTCTGTGTGCGGTGGCGGCGCAACAGTCTGCGCGTCCATGCCTGGCAAGGCATAGAGCGACGCGACAAAAGCCGCCAAGAAGAGTCCCACACGAATACGCATTTGAAAGCCCCGAAGGGCGATCAGGCTTAGTCTTCGCAGACTTGCTGCGTGGATATCAGGTCAGCACACAGGCCGCCTGACTGACAATTGCGATCGATACGTGCATCAAAACTCTGCACACCGCCGCGACCGTTAGATAGAACCGTAATTTTCGGTGCCATATCGCGCGTATCGAGCTCAAATCGCTGATCAAGTGTCGCCAGTCCGCGCCCAATCGAAACCAGCTCAACCGTATGCGAAACCCATACGGTCCCTGATTGCGTCGCAGTTTCAAGGGGTTTCAGACACGGTCCAGTCATCCAGACATTGCCGGAATCCTCGTCGAGCAGAAAGCCGCTTTGATTGTCAGATAATCCGATCCAAACATCGGAATCTTGCGAGCCGGCATACGCCGTACCCGTGTGAGCCACCGCAAGCGCGGTTAGCCCAGTCATAGCCCATCTCATTTTCACCACCATCGGTATTATTGTATTATTTTTTTATTATCTCCTGAGACTAGCCAATCATGGTTAATATCCCCCTTAGGACAGGCATTTGGCGGGCAAATGAAAGCGATTGTGCGGCGTGTAATCGCGAATAAGCTGAGACAAGATTGCCGGTTGCGCAGATCGCGAATAACGGCAATATAGATGAGCAAATTTGACCTAAAGGACCGATTTTTAATGACTTTTTTGAAAATGAGCATTGCGGCCATCGGAGCAAGCCTTTTGCTCGCCTCGTGTGGTGGCGGAACGCCTGACGCGGACAATAATAATGAAGAAAATCAAACAGCTGCGCCCGAAAGCTCAAGCGACGCAGCACCTGTTTCGGCGCCCGCGACCACGGAATCAGAGACTTCTGACGCCTTCGCAGGCCTACCAGAACCCTATATGAGCGCAGACTATAATCGCGGTCGCCGCACGTTTAAACTTTGTCAGTCTTGCCACACGTTGAACGACGGTGGTCAAAACCTGGTCGGTCCGAACCTATATGGCGTCTTTGGACGTCAAATTGGCGCTGTTGAAGGCTTCACTTATTCCAAGGCCGTGCAGGAATCCGACATTATCTGGACTCCGGAAATCCTTGGAGAATGGCTCGAAAGCCCGCGCAACTTCCTGCCTGGCAACAAAATGAGCTTTGCAGGTGTCCGCAAGCCTGAAGATCGTACAGCCGTCATTGCCTATATCATGGCCGAAACCGGGTATTCAGGCGAGTAAGCTCGCTGCGGCATCCAAGATCGCATCAGCATCCAGACGATAAGCGGCATACAAATCCGCCAAATCGCCGGTTTGCCCAAATGTTTCTGTGCCGAGCGGGCGAACCCTCTGGCCCTTGACGGCGCCGAGCCAGGACAGTGTTGATGGCGCGCCATCAATAACCGTTACGAGCCCCGATCCAGGCGCAAGACGGCTGAGCAATCGTTCGGCATGGCTCTCGCGCGGCGCCTCACCCGTCCAAGGTGACCGCGTGGTTGCCATCCAGTTTCGATGCAAGACATCCGGCGATGTGATTGCCAGCAAGCCCGCGCCAGGAACATCCTCGCTCAATTGATCGAAAGCGGACTGCGCCTCTGGCGCAATCGCTCCGCAATAGGCGATGGAGATCTCAGCATTTTCGGCTGGCTCTTTGAGCCAGTACGCACCGCCAAGAATATCTGACGCCAGACCCGAAGACATATCCCGATCAACTTGTTCAATGCTGCGCGTTGAGAGCCGCAAGTAAGACGAGCCGCCTTGCTCGCGCTCAACAGCGTCGAAAGCTTCGCGCAAAATCACTCGAACCTCGTCCGAAAAAGCGGGCTCCCAATAAGTCAGGCCTGGTTGCCCCATACCGATCAAAGGCGATGACACAGATTGATGCGCCCCGCCCTCCGGACCGAGCGTCAGACCGGACGGTGTTGCAACCAGAATAAAGCGCGCATCCTGATAACAGGCATAATTCAGCGCATCGAGACCGCGCGCGATGAATGGGTCATAGACCGTACCCACCGGGAAGACCCGTTGATCAAACAAGTCTTTTGAAAGCCCCAGCGCCCAAGCATCAAAAACAAATTGTTCTCGGCAATGCCGAGTTCGATATGCTGACCTTTAGGGGAATGCGCCCAGATTTGCGGGCTGGCAATCTTGCGCTTACGAAAAACATCTTCACTAGCAGAGCGCGAAAACAAGCCCTTTCGATTCACAAACCCACCAAGATTGGTCGAGACAGTGACATCAGGGGATGTGGTCACAATCCGTGAGACGAAGTCCGTGTCCTCGCGCGCCAAATCATTCATGATCTTGCCGAACGCGATTTGCGTAGACGACTTGCCGCGCCCGGGGTCCGGCATATCAGTGAGGTCCGGGACAGCAACAGACGGCGCTGAGCGACTCTCCTTTTTTGAAGCCTGCCAGGGTGCGGCAGCCAGAACACTTTGAGCGACTGCCGCGCGGCCTTTGGACAGACCGGCAAACTTCTCCCATTCCTCACCCTCAGGAATATCCAGTTTTTCACGAAGCTCGCCAATCTGGGTTGGCGTCATGAGGCCCGAGTGATTGTCTTTGTGCCCCTGAAACGGCAAATGTCGCCCTTTGGTTGTATAAGCGATAATCAGCTTTGGCGTTTCAGACGAAGCGGCGCGTTCGAAAGCTTCGAGCAGCGTCACAAGGCAATGGCCACCGAGCTCCGTCATTAGATTGCCCAGCGTTTCATCATCATAAGACGCAATCAGATCAAGGCTTTTGGGCGATCCGGCCAGGTCTTTACTCAACCGACGCCGCCATGCCTCGCCGCCCTGATAGGTCAGCGCCGCGTAAAGATCGTTCGGGCAGTCATCAATCCATTTGCGCAACCGTCCACCGCCTGGCTTTTTAAACGCGGCGCGCTGCCGGGCACCGTATTTCAGGGTCAAGACATCCCAGCCCGCAGTTTCAAAAATGTCATCAAAACGGTCGAACATCTTTTCTGATGTCGTCGCATCGAGGCTTTGGCGATTATAATCTACAATCCACCAAGTGTTTCGGATGTCGTGTTTGTATGCCTCGATCAGCGCTTCGTAGATATTACCTTCATCCAGTTCCGCATCGCCGAGCAGCGAAATGAATCGGCCGGCCTCATCGGGCGAGATTTCGCCGCGGGCCAGCCACATATCCTGAACCAGTGACGCAAAAGCCGTTATCGCGACGCCAAGACCAACTGAACCCGTGGAAAAATCGACGCGGATGTCATCTTTGGTCCTGGATGGATAGGATTGCATACCGCCAAAGCCTCGAAACTGCTCCAATTGCGATTGGCTTTGTCGATCAAACAAATACTCTGCAGCATGCAAAACCGGCGAAGCGTGCGGCTTAACCGCAACCCTGTCTTGTGGCCGCAGGACGTGGAAATAGAGCGCTGCCATGAGCGTAGTCATAGACGCACAACTTGCCTGATGCCCGCCGACTTTCAGTCCGTCGCGGCTCGGGCGAATATGATTGGCATTATGAATGGTCCAGCTGGCGAGCCATAGCAGTCGCTCTTCAAGAGCGTCGAGCCCTTGAATCAAATCATCAAAGTGGACCGGAGGCGTATTCTGTATCTGAGTATCTGGCATGTTCTGCTTCTAGAGCAGCAAATCAGGCAAGAACACCCCTCAGAATTGCTTAGCCAACGCAACGAAGATGCTTTCCTCTTCGAATAGACCGCCTTTTTCGTTGCGATACCCAAAAGAGACATCGACATAATTGCGGCGCCACAATAGTTCGGATTGAAATTTGTCTGACTTGGCGTTGATGTCCCCTCGCTCGAGCCAGATCTGTGTGATTGACCAGATATTTTTTGAGGTTTCCTGACCGACACCGAATTCATAGCGTTCGCGTTCGCAGTCATTGTGAAACCGGCCCGCCACTTCGCCAAACATGAATGTTTCGCGGTTCCGCCAAGCACCCGACCAGGCGAGGCCCGATCGCACTTCAACGCCAAGCTTGTGACAGCCATTGCGCCCGCCAATTGCGGCCCCTTGCAGCAATCCGGATTCCAGTGACATCTTTAGCGCGCCACGTTCAAGCAACTTGTATCGCAGCGTCGCACGCCAGCCATCGGCATTGAAATCAGATGCCTCAGGATAATCAACTTGCTCGAATTTGGACGTGATCGTCCATTTCCGCGTCAGCCCATATTCGGAATACGCATCCCACCGCCAGCCGTTGAGGCCTTCGACCTCTTCTTGTGCGATAGACACACGGGTATAGAGACCCTCGGCCTCTTGGACCCAGGGGGCTGCCGCAGCCATTGGCCACGACACCCCCCAAGCCAGGATAAGTATCTTCCCCAACATCCCTAAATATTATTATGTATTCAGGGATATGTATACTTATCTATAGTTGAAAACGGATTTGATCCGTCCAGAACCGCTCGAGACGTGAAACCGTCTTGTTAAGCTGGCTCAGATCGTCCTGACGAACGCTGGCCGTCGGCTCTAGCGCTGTGGCCTGACGATCAAAGAGACTGACCACGCGATTACGGACCTTGTGGCCGCGCTCAGTCAGTTTCAGACGCACTGTTCGCTTGTCATGCTCAGAGCGTGATTGGATCAGGTAACCACCCTCCTGGAGCTTTTTAACGTTATAAGACAAGCTAGTACCAGCAAATGCACCGCGCGACCGCAGCGTAGAAGCAGGCGTTTCATGCTCGCCAATTTCATAAAGCAGCAGAGCTTGCACACCCGTCAGGTGGCGCTCACCGCCACGTTCAAGATCGTCTTTTACGACATCATGGAGACGGCGATGCGCCTGCTCCAGAAGCGAAAGAGATTTTACGAAAGATTCAGCGACGCTCACAGGCTCGCCGGCGGCCTCAGCCGCGCTATAGGACATTGTCATTACCATCACCACTCAACTTTTGTTGTAGTTTGAGTAGAGTTACAGTATCCAACCTTATATTTCGTTAAGTAGATCTTGTTTCGAGCGCGTCTTGGTTAACAAAACACCCGAAAGTGTTACTAAACGCGCTAAAACACCCATGAAAATCGATATTTGGGCGCCAAAATGCGAATTCGCGTTTCATTCTTCGCAATAAGAAACGAAACAATCCGCATTCAGAATGTCAGCGCTCAGCCACCGAGCGGTGTGCCTCGTGCAGCCCAGGCTTCTGTCTCGCCATCGGCGACGGCCATGACCGCTTTCCAACCACCGTCTATACGCTGCAAGACGTAAGCCGCCTGCCAGCTCACGATCGCACCGCCATCCGGCGTGAACATCTTATCAGCGACAGTCATTGAAACAGCATCTCGGTGAAGTAATTGGCAATCAACAACCGATCGCTCCACTTTGGCGACATCCTGGCCGCGATAGAAGCCAAGCAACAATCCCGTATTCTTTGCGAAGTGCTCGGCAGACTTGAAGGCGAAGGATCGACCAGCTTGAGTGGTCAAAGCCGGAAAGCTCCAATGGGCGGCGATGGCATCAGGGTCATAGGCGCTGAACGCCGCAACGTATGATTGGCACCAGGCCTCAAGCTGTTCGCGAAGCTCACTCAAAGCTGAGCTCATCATCTCCGAGCGGCGCGAAGTAACGCGCGACGTCCTGATCGCTGACGGCCTCTAATGTATCGGGCGACCATTTCGGGGCGTGGTCTTTATCAATGATCACGGCGCGGACGCCTTCAATAAAGTCAGCCGATTGCACTTTGCGCCAACCGATCCGGTATTCCATGCGCATATTGTCCTCAAAGGTCTCACACGCCCCACCCTCGCGGACCTGGCGAAGCGCCACCTTCACGGTCTCGGGCGATTTGCTGCCGATTGTGTCCGCTTGCTTGAGCGCCCATTCGGAGCCATCGCTCCTGAGGGCGCTGACTATCTCTTCGGCGCGATCAAATCTGAAACAGGCATCAATGGTTGGCCTATGCGTTTCATAACTGCCAGCCGGTACAGAATGGGTCAGCCGGCTGAGAATCTCGCCAAGCATCTCAGCAGCACCGGCTGAGAAATCTGCCTCAGCGATTTGCACTTTCAAGTTCGGGATAAGCTCGGAGGGCAGGAAATGAGTCGCGACCCCCGCGGCGGCGACATCCGAACCTTTTAGCCTCGCGCCTGTCAGAGCCAGCCAGGTGCCAAGTTCCCCGCGCAAACGAGGCAGGAACCAACCACCACCAACATCCGGGAACAATCCAATGCCGGTTTCCGGCATAGCAAACAAGGTACGCTCGGTGGCCACACGATAAGCACCATGCACAGACAGGCCAACGCCGCCGCCCATAGTGACCCCGTCAATCAAAGCCAGATAGGGTTTCGGAAACGCCTTGATGGCGGCATTCATGCGATACTCTTCTTCAAAGAACGCTCGGGCCTTGCGCCCGTCACTCATACCGCTTTCCCGCAGCATCGCGATATCGCCGCCCGCGCAGAACCCGCGACTGCCTTCAGCATGATCAATCATCACGATGTTTACATTCGGATCTTGCGACCAGACACGCAGTGCTGCGTGGATGGTTTCGCACATATCGAGATTTAGCGCGTGCAGCGCATCAGGCCGGTTCAACGTTATGTAGCCAACGCCGCCTTCGGTTTTGGTCAGGACTGAATTTGTCATGTAACCGCGTTAGCGCGTGGGCGCGAGCGGGTCCAGCCCGCGATTAATGCCCGCCGCCAAAGATGCCAGTGCGAACATGATAGTCGGCCGCAATCTCATAATCTGGGTCATCTTCACTATCCACGATTAACTGCCCGGCCTTACTGAGCAGAGAGTGACAGTCCCGCGACAAGTGACGCAGTTTGAGCGATTTGCCTCTGGCCTCATATTTTGCCGCCAGATCTTCAATCGCTTGCAGAGCGGACTGATCGACAACCCTCGAGCGCATGAAGTCCACGATGACCACATCAGGGTCGTCGTCCGGGTGGAAGAGTTCAGCAAATCCATCTGTCGAGCCAAAGAATAGCGGGCCCTCAATCTCATAGACAGTTGCGCCTGGCGTCCGCACTGAATCACGCTGCAGGATGTGAATACGCTTGGCATTGTTCCAGGCATAAGCCAGGGCGCTGACAATCACGCCAACAACAACCGCAACCGCAAGGTCTTTCCAGACCGTCACGCCGGTCACCAGAATAATCACAAACGCATCAGTCCACGGGATTTTCGACATGATGCGCAAACTGTTCCAGGCAAATGTCCCGATCACGACCATGAACATGACTCCGACCAGCGCCGCCAGAGGGATCATCTCGATCCACTGCGATCCAATCAGAATGAAGGCGAGCAGGAATAAAGCCGCCGACAATCCAGACAGTCGTGTACGCCCACCAGACTTCACATTGATCATGGATTGGCCGATCATCGCACAGCCACCCATGCCGCCAAAGAAGCCCGTGACAATGTTAGACGTGCCCTGTGCGACACATTCCTGCGATGCGCCGCCGCGCTGATTGGTAATCTCTCCGACCAGGTTGAGCGTCAGAAGGCTCTCGATCAATCCAATCGCAGCAAGAATGATCGCGTATGGCAAAATGATCTCGAACGTTTCCAGGTTCATCGGAACCGCTGGGATATGAAAGTCAGGAAGACCCCCTTTGATACTGGCAAGATCACCGACCACAGGGGTGTTGATGCCGAAGCCGATCACAAGCGCAGCCACAACGCCAATTCCGGCCAGCGGCGCAGGGATGACTTTGGTGAGCTTTGGCAAGCCCCAGATGATCAGCATAGTCATTCCGATCAGACCGAGCATGATCGCCATGTCAGGCAGGGCTAACCAATCGCCATTCGGCAGAAAGCTATGCCCATCAGGATGCGCTGTGCCGGGCACTTGGAATTGTCCGAGTTGGGCGAGAAAAATCACGATAGCCAAGCCATTCACAAAGCCGAGCATAACCGGGTGCGGCACTAATCGGATGAACTTGCCGAGCTTAAACACCCCCGCGCCAACTTGCAGGATGCCCATCAAAACGACTGTCGCAAACAGATATTCGACACCATGCTGTGCAACCAGAGCGACCATGACAACGGCCAGGGCGCCTGTCGCACCTGAAATCATGCCGGGTCGGCCGCCCATGACGGCTGTAATCAAGCCGACAATGAAAGCTGCATAGAGGCCGACCAAAGGCTCAACACCCGCAACAAAAGCAAATGCAACAGCTTCTGGCACAAGCGCCAATGCCACCGTCAATCGGGCCAACACTTCGATCCGGATACGATCCGGCGTGAACGTGGCGCGCTGGGTCTGGGCCCAAGCGCTCAAATTGATCGTGTCTGCAAATGCAGAGAAAGTCGAACGGGCCATTTGCGCACTCAATTCAGTTTCGGGAAGCGTCGCGTCCGTAGGCTAATTCCGGAGCCCGAACCACCCCCCGTGCTCAGATAAGCCGATTTTGCCCGCTTTTTCGGTGCAGTCACAATGGACAAGTCGCTTCTGGTGGGTATGCGTGATCTTATCCCTAGCAGCCAGGACAATTGATATGAAATCGCTCTTCGACATTTCCGGAAAAACCGCAATCGTAACGGGAGGCTCAAGTGGGATAGGTGCGATGATCGCACAGGGCTTTGTTGAGAATGGCGTGAAAACCTATATTTCAGCCCGCAAGGAAGGCCCGCTGCACGCAAAAGCCGAAGAATTGTCCAAATTGGGCGAATGCATTCCGATTCAAGCGGACCTCTCTAAAGTTGAGGGCATCGAAAGTCTCGTCGCGCAGGTTTCCGAAAAAGAGGATCACATTGACATTCTGGTCAATAATGCAGGCGCGAATTGGGTCGTGCCAATCGAAGAGTTCCCGGAAGCGGGTTGGGACAAGGTTATGGATATCAACATCAAATCGATCTTTTTCATGACGCAAAAATGCTTGCCTCTGCTCCGCGCCAAAGCAACTCACGAAGATCCTTCGCGCGTCATCAATACCGCCTCCATCCATGGTTTCGATAATCCGGGCATGCCCGCCTATGCCTATTCCGCAAGCAAGTCTGGCGTCATACATTTGACCAAGCACCTCGCGACTGATCTCGCGCCGGGCCATATCAACGTCAACGCGATCGCCCCAGGCTTCTTCCCAAGCAATATGACCAAAGCCGCAACCAGCAATGACGCCATCTATAAGCACACCGTCGCGCAAATTCCGCGCAAACGGGCGGGTGA
The DNA here is from genome assembly GCA_964352865.1 of uncultured Hyphomonas sp. Classification (GTDB taxonomy): domain Bacteria; phylum Pseudomonadota; class Alphaproteobacteria; order Caulobacterales; family Hyphomonadaceae; genus Henriciella. The sequence continues at coordinate 123 of CAYGUD010000056.1, read as the reverse complement.
ACCAGAGGATATAGCGGGTACGGCGATCTTCCTGGCCTCCCGCGCAGGCGCCTGGGTCGATGGTCATACAATTGTCCTCGATGGCGGCATGATCGCTTAGAGAGTGATCTAATGTCTGCCTCT
>CAYGUD010000055.1:0-11085 GCA_964352865.1 uncultured Hyphomonas sp. | reverse complement strand
GAATAAGGGCAAAGCGGTGGTTACCGTCGCCCCGGAGCAAGCCTGATGGTTTACAGAAAATATATTGAAGGCACCTACGGGCAAATCCATTTGCAAGTCGCCGAGGCGCGAACGGATGCCGGCAAACCTCCGCTCATCTGTCTTCATCAGAGCCCGAAGTGTGGTTTGGAGTTTGACACTTTTATGCGCGAAGCCAGTCGCGACCGCATGCTCATTGCCCCCGATTATCCAGGCTATGGCATGTCCGACCCGGCCCCTTCCGAAAACGATACGACCATCCCAATGTATGCGAATGAAATGTGGAAAGTTGCGGATGCGCTGGAGCTCGATCGTGTCGATCTGTTCGGCAATCATACGGGCGCCAAAGTCGCCGCCAAAATGGCGCTGGACCAAGGCAGCCGCGTACACGCCATCGCGATGATATCTGCCGCTATCCTGACAGATGAAGAGCGCGAAATGTTCAAGGACATGTTCACGCCAATCCCACTCGATGAGAAACACTCACGCTTCAATACTGGTTGGCAGCGCGTCGTTGAACGCCAGGGTCCGGGCCAGACGCTGGAAATGATGGACCGCTCTATGTTCATGAACATGATGGGCGGCGAGGCTTATGAGTGGGGCCATATCGCTGCCTTTGCCTGGGGCGCGCCCTTTGATGACGCACTGACCAAGCTGCCGCATCGAATCACCTTGTTGAATCCCGTCGATGATCTCACCGAATGCACCCGGCGCGCCGTGCCCATGATGCGCAATGGCGAACTGATCGAATGCCCACATTGGGGCTATGGATTCATGGATGCTTTCCCGAAGGATACAGCGGACCTAGTCCTAAGCAAACTGGACGCATCGCCGACGATCTAGTGATCGTCGGTGTAGCGATACTTCCCGAGGAAGAGCAGCGGCAGGGTCGAGATAAACAGGATGATTGCCGCGCTGGTCAACGTGAAATTCCAATCCTGCCCTGGCAATATCCCCAGATTAAGACCCAGGAAGTGGATACCTCGGCCATCTGCAATGTCGGTCATTATGCTTGGTCCCAAGCCAGCACCGAGCGCAAAGAAGCCATATATCGCGCCATAGATCGCGGAATAGGATTTCATCCCGAAATATTTCGATACCATATAGGCCATGAAGTCATATTCGACCCCCGCCCCGAACCCGATCATCAGGATGGCAATCGTCGCAGTGCCAGGCGTCACGCCGGGTTGCGCCAGCATCCAAAGCGCGATGGCCGGCGATGCAAGAAACAGGAAGGCAACGCCTGGCGCCCAGAAGCGATCAATCAGATAGCCACCAATAATCCGTCCGCCCAGCACTGCCAGCCCGGTCAGAGTTGCCAGGCCAACGGCCTCATCCATTTCAAACTGGTTCGCGATCAACACGCGTTCAATGTTTGGAATGATCGCGCCAATCGCATAAGAGATCGGCACGAAGGAAATCGCCAAAACCCAGAATCGCCATTCCTTCAAAGCTTCTGGCAATGTCATGCCTGGCAGCGAAATGGCCTGACCTTCTTCAACCTCAGGCGGCGCCTTTTTGATGTCCAGGAACAGCATCATCAGCACTGGAACGAAAACCAGCCCACAAAATGCAAACGCCATGGCATATTCCAGACGCAACCCGTTCTGGGCCATCAAAGGCAAAACCTGGTTGATGACAATCCAAACCAAACCAATCGTACCGAGTAAGGCGATACCAATGACCGGGTATTTCATGTTGACGATGCTCGCCTCGCTGGCGGGTTCATCATTGACGTCTCGCAAGCTGAGATAGGATAGCGGCAAGGCGATGACGATCGGCAACAGGCCAAGCAGGACATAAGCCGAGCGCCAGCCTGATCCGCCGACAAAATGAAAGGCTTCGTTGGAAACAATGTATTGCGATCCAAACTTTGCGAGCGCGCCAAACACGCCTGTCGCAATTAAGGCAATGCCAAGCGCAATCCCGCGATTATATTTAAACCAATTGGCGACAGGCCGCGTGAATGTGATCGGCAGTGTTCCGGCGCCAGCAAATGCGAGCACTAACCACAGGGCGATATAAAGCGTTTTAGACCCTGTGTTCAGCGCCAATGCCATCATCGCCAATCCGAACGTGATGATCGATATCAAGGCCACGCGGCGCGCACCGAATTTCTCGGCCAGAACTCCGACAATAGGCGCGGAAAGAAAAGCTCCGAAGGTGTAAATTGCCAGCGCGTTTAAGATATCGCCTGCCGACCACCCCATCGGCCCAAACTCACCGAGCAGGGGCGGAATCATCACACCGATCGTATAGAAAGGCAGGGGTGACAGTCCGAGACCAACGCCGACCGCTGCAGCAGCGAGCACCGGCCAGCCGCGCTTGAATTCACCATCTTGCGCCATCAATGCCTCCAAAAATTCAATTCGCTCTTGGCGAGCCATGTTTCCTGCGGTCTATTGGTATATCTTTTCACACAGGCGTCGAGGAAAAAGTGGTATGCAGCTGACAAGACGGGACTTTGTTGCCCTGGGCGGACTGGCTTTGACCGCAGGTTGTGCGCCAAACGTGCAGGCGAGTCAGGACGCAGATGTGCTGATTCTCGGGGCGGGACTGGCCGGACTGCACGCTGCGCGGATGCTTCAGGCCGATGGCTTCAAAGTCCTGGTGCTCGAGGCCGACACCCGCATTGGCGGCCGGATGAAAACCCTGGACAACGCGCCGGGCCGACCGGAAGCAGGCGGCCAGCAAGTCGGTCAGTCCTATGCCCGCATCAGATCGACCGCGATTGACCTTGGCCTGCGCGTCGTCTCGCCCGCCCCCGGCGGATCTCGGGACAAGACCATGGTGCTGAATGACCGTGTATTTGACGCGAGAGACTGGGCTGCTGCACCGGAAAACCCCTTCCCCGAAGCCTTTAAGCGCGCCACGCCGGATAGCGCACTCTTCATGGCGGCGGCACAGCAGAACCCGCTCGTGGACCAATATGCGTGGCGCGAAATTGGCGACTCATACGACATCAGCGCTGAGGTATTTCTTGAAGCCGCGGGCTTTGATTCGGCATCTCGGGCGCTGTGCGATATTGCCTTGAATGCCAATCAACTCAGCACCTATTCGATGCTCAACCTATGGCGCTCCCTGACTCTCTTCTCACTTGATGCGTCGTCGGGCCCGTCGCAGGAAATCGAGGGCGGCTCGCAACGCTTGCCCGAAGCGATGGCGGCGAGCCTCGATGATGGCGCGTTGCGCCTCGACACCCGAGTCTCGGCCATCCGCACCACGCAAACAGGCGTTGAAATTACAGCCGGTGGCCGAACCTATCGCGCCCCGTTTGCCGTCAACACACTGCCCTTCCCGGTTTTGCGCAAGATCGACATGGCCTTGCCCGGCGCGGCAGGTGAGGTCCAGCCAATCATTGATCAGATGCCCTACACACAAATCCAGCAAGTCCAACTCGAACTGGAAAAAGGACCGGCAGACGGTCTGCCAGTGATGATGTGGACGGATACGCCAATCGAGCGGGTCTTTCCGGTGCGCAATTCCAGCGGCGAAACCGTTGCCCTGACCTGCTGGGTCAATGGCAACGGAACGCGTCGCTCAACCAATGATGCAGACTGGATGTCGCTTGCGGAACAGACACTCGCCAATTCCCGCGGCATCAAAGCCAAGGCTCACACTGTGGTGCGCTGGGATGAAGACCAGGCCTTGAGCGGCGGCGCGTACATGCATTGGGCGCCTGGACAGATCCAGCCCTGGGCCGAGCGCATCACTCAACCAGCCGGTCGAATGCACTTTGCGGGAGAGCACACATCCTACCTGCACACCGGCATGGAAGGGGCAATGGAATCTGGCGAGCGGGCCGCTTATGCAATCATTGAAGCAGCGGCCGGATCTGCGGCATGATAAGGCACGCTTTCAAACCCGATCAATTCGATCTCAGGTGAAATATAGCCGGGCTTCACAGGTTCGCTTCGCGCCAGATCCGTCGACAGATATTTCTTATTGTCATCGCAGAAAATCGTCGCAACCGTGGACTCACTTCCGAGCTGGTCCTGGACGGTCAGTGCACCAATAAGGTTAGCACCGGAGGAAATGCCGACAGCAAGACCAAGCTCGGAAGCAAGTTTTTGTGCCATGAGAATGGCGTCGCCATCGCTCACGGAAATTACGTCATCGAGCTCATCAAGCTGCACGATGGATGGAATAAAATCATCAGAGACACCCTGAATGCGGTGCGACCCAATTTTGTAACCAGTTGAAAGCGTCGGCGATTCAGCTGGCTCCAAGGGGTGAACCCGAACCGAAGGATGCGCCTCGCGAAGCGCCCGGCCAACGCCCATAACAGTACCGCCTGTGCCCACCCCGGCAATGAAGGCGTCTGGCGTCAGCTTCATGGTCGCAAGCTGGTGCAGGATCTCTGGGCCAGTGGTCGATTCATGCGCGTTGCAATTCTCACAATTGGCGAACTGGCACGGCAGAAAGACATCATCACGTGCCGCAGCGAGGGCTTCGGTCGCGGCAATTGCTCCCAGGAACCCGCCCTCTTCCCGGCTAACCAGATGCAGATCCGCGCCTAAGGAGCGAAGAAGTGATTTGCGCTCTTCGCTCATCCAGTCCGGCATATAGATCCGAACCGGGTGACCAAGGGCACGCCCCAAGGACGCGATCGCGATCCCGGCATTGCCGCTGGTCGCTTCGACAATCGTATCGCCCGGCTTAAGCGCGCCGGTGGCATAGGCACAGCGCAAGATGTTCAGCGCCATACGGTCCTTGATGCTGCCGGTCAGATTATAGTGTTCAGCTTTGGCAAAGATGACGCGGCGCGCGCCTTTCCATTGCAAGTGAACCGCCAGCAAGGGCGTCCGGCCAATCATTCCTGCAAGAGATTCAAGTCGCTTCGTCTCGCAAAACTCAACCTGGGCTAAAGATGAAAAGGCCATATCAAACTCCGTTATGGAGATCATGGAAGATTGGCACTCGAAAATCATTATGGAATTTCGTGATTTAGAGAGTTTTATGTAAGTTTTTTTCGATTATAACACCAAACATGAGAAATATTGATGATACTGATCGCCAGATCCTGAAAATCCTCCAATCTGATTCCACGGTATCGCTTGAAACCATTGCTGATCAGCTCAGCGTTTCGGTCAATACATGCTGGCGCCGTGTTCGCCGGCTTGAGGATGACGGCATTATCTTGTCACGTGTCGCCATCTGCGATCCCGAAAAGCTGGGCGTCGGTCAAACTGTTTTTGTGGCGATAAAAACAAGTGACCATTCTTCGGCCTGGCTGAAAAAATTCGACAAGACCGTGACCGCCATTCCGGAAGTTGTCGAACTCTACCGGATGGCTGGAGATGTAGACTATTTGCTCAAGATTGCAGTCAATTCTGTCGCTGATTATGACCGGGTCTACAAGTCCTTGATTTCAAAGATCGAAGTCGATGATGTCAGCGCGACATTCGCAATGGAATGCCTGAAGAACACCACTGAACTGCCCGTCTGAACGCGCTCAACCAGCGTCGGTGGGCATGTAGGTACAGCTCGCTTGAAGCCAGCGAAGGTTGAGACCAATACGTTCGGCGCCCCCCTCATTCCAGGCATAAGAAACGGCGCGATCACTGTCGCCTTCCATGACATACAGGGTCAGCGAAGGCCGGTTCGTCCCATAAGGCCAATCGACATTGCGAAGTTTCAAACGGATGCGACGCGGTACATCTTCATCAGTCATCAGCTCGGCCTCGCCGCCTTGATCATGCAGTTGCACGCCGCGGCGAAAATCCCAGTCATTCATGTCCTCGCCAGAATCGCCATGGCTAGCGCCGCGCAGGATTGCCGTCCAGCATTCGAATGGACGGGCTCTGCGCAGACGAGCTTCGATCCGGGTCTCGCCGCGGGTCGAGGTGATCCAGAAATCATCTTTGGAATGCGTCATGGTCACGTTGAGCGGGCCGCCATCGGCCGGACGTGTGAATATCGATGCACATTCACCGCCGCTGGCTTTGCCTTGGAATTGCGCACCGCTGCGATGCCAGTGTACGCGACAATCAAGCGGCGTCGGCGGCAAAACACCGCCAGGCGCCGCCATTGAATGCAGGATCGACTGCGTTTGGGCATCAATACTAAGAGTGTGGATCAACGTTGCCGGATCCTCCCCATCAACGGTTCGCACGGCCTGGAAGACGGCTTTATCAGCGCCCTCCTCTTCATTGCTTCGCACAGCACGGGTGATCTCAATATGCTGACGCGGCGCGATTTGCGCCAGGTCAAGTCCGGCATCAGCGGCGAAAAACACATGTCGGTCGCTGTCCCAGCGTCCTTCGAACATCTCGACAAATTCTACATAATCCTTGGTCAGCCAACCCGGTATTTCAGCATCTGACTGCTGCGCCGTGGCGCAAGAAGACGCCATTGCCATGGCACCAACGCTGAGAAATATCCGCTTCAACATAGTCTCTTCCTTTTGAAAAAAGGGCGGACCAAATGATCCGCCCTTTCAGTGATTCTAAGAGTGTCGCACAGCGCCTAAAACTCAGAGCTAAGCGTCACACCAATTTGCGATCCTCGGCGCAATGTCCCAACAAAGTTTCGTTTGAAACTGTCACCACCATCGGCGTAACGAAGAACCAGCGGCGAAGAATCTTCGTCAGTCAAGTTGCGTCCCCACAGGCGTAGCGTGTGCTGACCATTGCTGACCCCGATGCGAGCGCCAACCAAAGTTGCGTCGCCCGTTTCAGCCTGATTGTGAACTTGCGAGTATTTGCTGGATTCATACGAAACATTCGCACCAGCAAAGAAGTCCCAATCGCCATATCCAGTCGCGCCGCGATAATCCAGATCGAAGAAGATCTGATGTTCTGCTGTTCGCGGGATTTCACGACCAACGATAGAACCGAAAGCATTCTGCAAGCAGTCGGATGTCGGATCTCCGAGGGTTTCTCGAATCTCGCACCCCACAGAACCATTGACCAAACCATCATCGATTGTGTCGAGCAAAACGCCTTCATTTTGATCACGGCCTGCGGTGAATTCTGTGTCTGTCCAGGCATAATTCAGAGTCGCTGTCAGGCCTTCGAAACTATCTGGCGTGAGTAGGAACTCAGCCTCGATCCCCATAATCTCTGCATCACCGGCATTGACGGTCGCTGAGGTCGTATTTGTATCGTTGACGCGAACATTCTGAGTAAGCTGATAGCCTTCGACTTCATTGAAAAAGCCCGCGAGATTTGCCGTAAGCTGACCGCCAAAGAACATATTCTTCGAACCGATCTCAATCGAGGTAACTTCTTCTTCGTCAAAAGTTCCGAGACCAGCGGTCTCTGCCGCCAATGAGTTAAAACCGCCTGGCTTCTGACCTTCTGCGTACACAGCATAAAGGAGATTATCCCGCGTCATTTGCCAATCGACTGTCGCTCGCGGTGCAAAATTATCAAAGCTCGCGCTTTGATTGGTTTGGCCAGGAACCATACGCTCAATGTCTTCTTCAGCGTACCGACCTTCCAACGTCACCGAAACTGTGTCGCTGAGATCATAAGAAACCAATCCGAAAATCGCGCGGTTCTCGATATCAAATGTGCTCATGCCGTTTGGAACATCAATGGTTGATGAACCGAACGGAATGATCCCTAGGCAAGTCGGGTTGAAACCACAAATCACTTGCTGCGAAGCCAGTTCAGCGGCGAAGTTCGCATCCGCCGTTGCCTGCGCACCGCTTGGCAGAACCCGCGCATCACGATTGTCTTCCTGCGCATCAAGGTAATACGCTCCGACCAGGGCCCGGAGGCGATCTTTCTCATAGTTCAAGCGAAGCTCTTGAGAGATTTCCTCTTCTTCGCTGGCATTCGCAAACGTGAAGTCCGCAATACTGGTCGGATAAGCATACACGGCCCGGAATGGCGCAAAGCTGACAATGTTGAATGGGAATCCGCCCGGTACAAAGTTCGTCGCCTGGAAGCGTGTTGGCGAGTAATCACCATCCGTCTGCTGGCTGACGTCGCGTGTATTGAAACCAGTGATCGATGTCAGCGACCAGTTTTCATTCAAGTCGCCATCAATTGAAAGACTGAACTGGGTATTCTCGATTTCAGTTCCAGCCTCAGGACCAACTTGCAAACGATAATCTGTATTAATCTGACGCGGCTCAACCACGCCGCAGAAATAGCGCCCCTGCCCGCCATAGAGCGAGCCATTATCAGTGAAGCAATTATTCTCGTCCGCAGTGGTCGCGAACAATGCCGGTTGTCCGTCTTTACTCTTGGAATGATATCCGCGCAGACGAATGTCCCAGTTATCATTCGGCGTGAAATAAAGGACACCTGAAATCGAGTCCGTTGTTTCCTGCCCCACCGGCTCGCCGTCGAACGCATTGTCGAACTCGCCATCATAATTATAGAAACGCGCATTAACCCCAAAGGCTAGAAACTCGTTGATCGCACCGCTCAACCCAACACTGATATCTTGCTGACCGTGCTGGCCAAGATCAATGCTCGCGCGCGCCGTTAAGTCGTCAGAAGGGGAGCGCGTAATGATGTTGATCGCGCCAGAATACGTGTTTCGACCATAAAGCGCGCTTTGTGGGCCTTTAACAACTTCGATCCGCTCAACATCGTTTAAGTCATAATCCGTGATCGCACCAGAAATTCGGACCCCGTCAATGAAGTAAGATACGCCTGATGCGCCAAGAATATTGGCCTGACCACGAATAACCGGGCGATTGGAGTCACGTCCGAACTCATTGTCGAAAGACAGACCCGCCGTCAGCTTAGATATGTCAGAAAGATCGGTGAGCGAGAGATTGTCGATCACGTCAGCAGTGACAACCGAAACGGCAACCGGGATTTCCTGAACGCTTTCCTCAGTCTTCCGGGCTGTGACGGTAATCACGTCCTGGCGCGACTCTGCTTCTTCTTCGGCGCCGTCCTGGGCCAGTGCTGGTGCACCGTAACTGCTAAGTGCGACGGCTGCTGCGCCAATCATGAGATAGGTTTTTGACATTGTGGTCTCCCCGCTGCGTCATCGTGTTCGTCGACACGAAAAACAAATGATATATCTTTTGTCCTCTCGTCCCGTCTAATATCATTTTCGAGTTTGACCAGCCCAGCCCGAATTTTTCTCCCCATCCCGTGTCGGAAAAAACACACACGCCAAAAAGGATCCCGCCATGACAGATGTCATAAACGCCAATGAGCTAAAAAAGATGATGCCCCTCCTGGCCCGCCATGAAGGCGTTTGGGAGGGCAAGTACCGGTTCTACAATGTCGCCGGCGCGCTGATTGACGAACATGACTCACGGTTGATCTGCCGGTTTCCGGATGCCGGACACCCGTATCATCAGACCAATTACTATCGCTGGGCTGATGGCAGACGAGACACGCGCGACTTCCCTGCCATGGTCGAAAATGGGCGCCTGAAATGGGACAATGAATTCATCAATGGTTGGGCCTGCGATGTCGCCCTCGACGATTTCCACCGCACCACCATGCTGAACTGGACCCGCACGGGAGAGCCGGACTTATACTTGTATGAAATGATCCAGCTCTCAGATGACGGCCAGTCACGGGCACGGGTCTGGCAATGGTTCAAAGCCGACCGCTTGTTTCAACGCACGCTGGTCGACGAACATTTCGTCACCAGGGACTGGCAATCCTATGAGGGCCTGGAATTCTAGACAAAAAAACAGGCCGGGATGATGGTCCCGGCCTGCTGTCTTGCAGGAGAGAGCTGACTAGTCAGCGCTACGATCGGGCGCGGTGATAGAACCGTCCTTGATGCCCTTATAGTATTTCCAGCTGGTCATGTTGGCGCGCGCGTCACCTGATGGGGGCGGGCTGGTATATTCTGGATAGTGCGTCGCGATCTCGGCTTTCATCGTGTCAGAGAGCTGATCGAAATTCTCAAGCTTGTAGCCCGCCGTATGCATGTAGAGCATGCCATGACGGCCATTCATGTTCATCCATGGCAGCCAATCCGCCATCCGGGCCCAGCCAACCGTAATCTTGGCAGAGTCAGTTGCCGGATCGAGCAAGTCGTCTGTGCGTCCGAAGAAGTTGAACATTTCAGTGGCGTGATATGTGCCGCCAATCTCTTTCTGGAACTCACTGGCCAGCGGGTTTGGATACCAAAGCGGCACCGTGCTCCGCATCCACCATGTGCCGTCTTCGCCGATCTCTCCGCCCCATTTGAGCGGCGAACCGTCCCGGCCGGTTTCATACATCTTGAAATTCACTGGATCGTTTGCAACGTGCAGAACGTCGACTGTTTCACCTGTCCATGGATTGTCCCAGGTCGACAGAACCTCGCCAGTCTCCGGATCTTTGTAGAGCAGAATTTCCCGCGACACCAAATGCAAACCAGTGCCTTTTTCATCATCCTGAAGCGTCGAACAGGCGCGAATGTTCATGCCCTCAACGTCAAAAACATGGCGATCACGTTCGCCAGTCACGCGCGATAGCGCAATGCCGTGCCACCAATAGACCTCAGGCTGATCATCGACTGTTGAGCACATGACTTTACGCATAATGGTCAGCGAATCCGCCGCGTTCGTGGGATCGAGCTGCGCGCCTTCCTGGGCCTGACTGATTGTTGCGCAGGCTGCCAATGCCGACAGCGAAGCGCCCATTGCGGCTATTTTTGACAAGAGTTTCACGGGGTTCACCTCCAAATGATATATCATTTAAATGGCACGGTTAATCCTCATCGCCAAGTCCCATTTCGTCTCTTAGGCGAAATTTTTTGATCGCGGCGACGATCCCCATGGACAATCCGGCGCCGATCCACGGCGCGATCGTCTTCCACATCGCGCCAGGGCCTGCACCGATCCAACCAAGCTCATAAGCAACGGCCAGACCAAACCCCGCCAGCATCCCGGCGAGCACAGTCGGGCCACTCGGTCGAAAGCCCAGGGTCCGTGCGACGACGACCGGCCCGAACGCCGCGCCGAGCGCCACCCAGGCGAACAGGATCCGTTTGAAGATGCTCGACGGCGCCAGGAAAGTCAGCGCAATGGCGGCGACACAAACGCCGATAATTGCCAGACGAGAGACCAGGACTTCGCGGTCGCCAAACGCCTTGCCGAGCCCGAGATCATGCGACACCGCGCCGCCGGCAACCAGCAGCTGGCTATCC
>CAYGUD010000054.1:0-11128 GCA_964352865.1 uncultured Hyphomonas sp. | reverse complement strand
TCTCTGCTCCGCTCCTACTTGCCATTGTCGCGATCGCGATGGGATCGGCGATTGACGCGCTGGTCAAAGGCGTGGCGCCAAATGCCGGGCTTCAACACTTACTGGCCTGGCGGTTCCTGTTCGGCGCACTGATCGCGCTTGCTGTGTTTCGCGCTCAGAAGCGACCGACCCCGTCCTGGGAGTCGATCCGGTTTCATACCGTTCGCGGCCTGTTGCAGCTCGCGGGTGCTGGAACATTCTTCTATGCCTTGATGCACCTACCGCTCGCTGTCGCGACAATTATCGGGTTCACCGCAGCCTTGATGGTGCCCTTCGTCGCCTGGGCCTTGATGCGGGAACGCGTCTCACCAATGGCCTTGATTGCGACTGTTATTGGGTTTGCGGGCGCCGCCTTTGCTGTCACCGGACGCCCGCAAAGCGGCGCGGTCAGCGAACATTGGTTCCTCGGTGTGGTAAGCTGTTTCCTTGCCGCCTTCCTGTACGCGTTGATCCTCGTCATGCTGCGCATGCGGGCAACCAAGGAAGACGCGACGACGATTGCGATGTTTACCAATCTCGTGCCCGCCATTGCTATGCTGCCCGTCACGTTTGGTCTGTTCGGCGCCGTCGATTGGCGCGATATTCCGATCTTCCTGCTATTCGGCATTTTCGGGTATGCCGTCTGGTATCTGATGACTCTGGCATATGCGCGGGCGCCCGCGCAACGCCTCGCTCCTTTGGAATACACAGCCTTGATCTGGAGCGGTGTTTTTGGCTCGATCTTCTTTGCCGAATATCCAGGTTGGCAGACCTGGGTCGGCGCAGTGATCATTATTGCGGCTTGCCTGATCGTGGCGTTCGAAGAGCGCTTCGTGACCCGTAAAGAAACCGGCCTACCGGTCAGCGACTTGCCTGAATAGAATTCAGGCGTTGCTGAGCTCGCGGTAACGGTCGAGCATCCCGTCCAGCGCTTCTGTTCCCGCGTCGCCCATATAGGGCACCACGAGCAGCATGAATTGCAACACTGTGTCATGGATAAGCGCTGGACCGTCGCGGTCGCTGCCTTCGATCAGATCATGGCTGAGCCAGAAGGTCAGCGTCGATAGCATTTGCTGAACCAGCGGCGCTTTCAGGCGGCGATCAATGTCAACAAGGTCCTGCTTTTCCAGTTGCGCCAGGACGTTTTCAATCGCCTGGCGTTTCATCGCGAGGATTTTCCGAAACCGGTTCGCGAGGCCCGGATAGCGTTCCATCATGTCGCCGACATTGCGATAGAAGAACCGGAAATCGTAAATCTCTTCGAGCACGATATAGATAAATACCCAATTGTCTTCGATCGAAGTGACCGCGCCATGGCTGCCGCCGAGGATGATTTGCATCTCTTCTTCGAAGCGATCGAACAAGGCTTCAATGATCGGCTCTTTGCCTTTGAAATGATAGTAGAGATTGCCCGGGGACATATCCAAAGCATTAGCGATATCAACCGCCGTTTGCTTGGCTTCGCCTTCCGAATTGAAAAGCGCCAAGCTGACATCAAGAATACGATCGCGTGTCTTCATCTCTTCCTGTTCGCCTAATGGCAGAATGGCCTGTCTCGAAAGTATATTTGACACTAAAAGGTCAATATGGAACGAATTTGATCGGCCAAGGTTATCGTAATTTAGACTCTTAACCATAAGAGCAAGCTTTGTGCCGGACGAGGAACCCCTCGTTCTGGGAGGAAATCGGAGGCATTAATGAGCAAGACCGCAGACTTTATTGGTCAGGCAGCAGCAGACTCGACGAACGCGCTAAATCCACTTCTGGGCGGTATAAACCGACAAGAGCTTCTCGGCTCTGTCGCCATGATGCTGCGTCGTACAAGCATCTCGCCCGTGGCCAACGCCAAGTTTGCCGGCAAGATGGCGAAAGAGACATATGATATTGCGCTTGGCAAATCAGAGCGCGCACCAGATAGCAAAGACAAACGCTTTCGTGACCCGGCCTGGGCCAATAACCCTTTCTACAAGCGCGGATTGCAGACATATCTGGCGATGCAGGATCATCTTGATGACTGGGTTGGCGATCTCAAACTCGGCGAAATGGAACATGCCCGTGCCGCGTTCGTAATGAATATGATCACCGATGCCATCGCGCCGACAAACGCTCTGGTGACAAACCCGGCAGCCAAGAAGCGCGCCATTGATAGCGGCGGTCTGTCGCTGATAAAAGGACTGCAAAACGCTTATGAAGACCTGACCCAGAATGGCGGCATGCCAAGCCGGGTCGACAAAACACCCTTCGTCGTCGGTGAAAATGTTGCCATCACGCCCGGCAAAGTCGTGTGGAAGAATGAGATGCTCGAGCTCATTCAATATACCCCAACGACAGATGAAGTGCGCGAGATTCCGTTCCTCAACATCCCGCCGCAAATCAATAAATTCTATGCCAGCGACCTGGATCCGATCACCAGTATTGTGCAATTCCTGCTCAAGAACGGCTTTCAGACCTTCATCATCTCCTGGCGCAACCCTACCAAAGAGCACAGCGAATGGGGTATGACCGACTATGTCGACAGCCTGATCCAGTGCACGGAAGTGATCAAACAGATCACTGACTCTGACAAAATCAACATTTCCGGCGCCTGCTCCGGCGGGATCACGACTGCCTCATTTGCGAGCCTGCTCGCTGCTGCTGGCGATGACCGGATCAATTCTCTGACCCTGCAAGTCTGCGTCCTGGATCCTGAACATGACGATAGCGAATTGGGCCAGATGGTGTCCGAGCGCAGTCTCGAAATTGCCCGGCGTTACTCTCGCCGCAAAGGCATTCTGAAAGGCGATGATCTGGCCAGGATGTTTGCCTGGATGCGCCCGAACGATCTGGTTTGGAACTATGTCGTCAATAATTACCTGATGGGCGAAGATCCGCCGCCATACAATGTTCTGTTCTGGAATGATGATACGACCAACCTGCCGGCGCAGCTGCATTCGGATTATCTTGATTTTGGCATTCAGAAGCCATTTTCAAATCCGGGCAAGGTCGAAGTTGCCGGGCATATGGCTGATTTGACCAAAGTCGATGTCGACACGTTCATTGTTGCCGGTGTCACAGACCACATTACGCCATGGAAAGCCGCTTACCGTACGACCCAGTTACTGGGCTCTGACAGCATTGAGTTTGTGCTTTCTAATTCCGGTCATATACAATCACTCCTCAACCCGCCCGGAAATCCGAAAGCAAAATATTTTCAAAACAAGAATATCGCACCGACCGCTGATGAATGGGCTGCTGGCGCTGAGGAAGTTGCTGGATCCTGGTGGACGCGTTGGGCAGAGTGGTTGCATGACCATGCTGGCGAAATGAAGCCAGCACCAAAACAAGCCGGATCAAAGCAGTTCAAGCCGCTTTACGATTCGCCAGGAAAATACGTGTTCGAGTGAGGCGGAAAACCTTAGCGCGGCACTGACAGGAAAAGGAGGCCCGCATGGCCACCACAAAAGCTGCCGGCAAAGCGTCTCCTCGCCTGCCACAGATCAGTATGGAGACTATCGGCGCGCACACTGTGCGGGTTGGTTATTGGCCTGCTGAGACACCGTCAAACAAACGCCCCTTGCTGTTTTTCAACGGTATTGGCGCGAATATGGAACTGGCTTTCGGGCTCGGTGAATGGATTCGAGACCGCGAAATCCTGACCTTTGATATGCCTGGCGTTGGCGAAAGCCCGCCAGCCCGGTTCCCCTATCGTCCCTGGATGATGGCGCGGCTTGCACGCAAGCTCTGCGATCAGTTTGAAATGGGCGATGTCGATGTTATGGGCGTGTCCTGGGGCGGCGCAATGGCACAGCAATTCGCGTTTCAGTACCGCAATACAGTGGGCAAGCTGATCCTTTGTGCGACAACCGCTGGCATGACCATGGTCCCGGGTAAGATCAGTGCCATTTCCAAAATGGCAGATGCCCGGCGCTATACCGATCCAGACTATATGCGTGAGAATTTCCAGCGCCTCTATGGTGAAGCCGCGGATGAAGGTGCCGGACAGCATATTGAAAACCTGAAACCGCCTGCCCCGATGGGTTATGTCTATCAGCTGACGGCATTTCTGGGCTGGTCTTCGCTGCCTTTCATTCGATTCTTGCGGATGCCGACTTTGGTCATGGCTGGTGATCGCGATGCGATTGTTCCAATGGCAAATGCGCACATCCTGAACTTCGCGCTGCCAAATGCCAAACTGCACGTGGTTGAAGATGGCGGCCACCTTTTCCTCGTCACAAAAGCACAGGAAACGGTCGGCGAGATCCTCAACTTTCTCGACGAGCCGATGGAAGCGATGGAGCCTAAAAGCGTCTGGACCCAAGGCGTCTCAATGGCCTGAAAGCGCTACGTCGCATTCGAGCGAAGTTTCAGCAAATAAAGCGCTGTCTTAACAGACGATGGCGGCGACGCATCAACGCCAATCAATTGTCAGACTTATCGCCCCAGTTTCACGACATTTGGGCCTGGCAGCGCTTTAGTGTCTTGCACCAGCTCCATACTGCGTAAGTATGGAAGAAGGGCCGCCTGATCCTGTGGCCGACTGAACAAATAGCCTTGCAACTGGTCACAACCATGGTCGCGCAGGAATTGTGCTTGCGCTTCGCTCTCAACACCTTCCGCGGTAACCGTCAGATTAAGTGCATGCGCCATAGAGATTGTCGCGCGCGCAATCGCACGGCTCTGTTCGTTGCCTTCGAGGTCGCGCACGAAGGTTTGATCGAGCTTCAACTTGTCGAACGGGAACCGTTGCAAATAGGCCAGAGACGAAAAGCCGGTTCCGAAATCATCCATCGCGATACGCAAGCCCAGTTCTTTCAGCTTGCGCAACCGGTCGAGAATGAAGGCATTGTCAGAAAGAAAGACGCTTTCAGTTATTTCCAACTCAATCCGATCCGGGTCTATTCCGGTTTCTTCGAGCTTGCCACCGATCAGAGAGAGGAGGCGACTGCTGTGCAATTGCAGCGGTGACACATTAATCCCGACTTTCGTCGATTTTGGCATGTCCATCGCCGCTGCAATGGCGTGCTCTACAACGCGGTCACCGAGCGAAATAATAATGCCATTATCCTCGGCAATCGGAATAAACTCAGATGGCGCGACCGTGCCGCGCACCGGATGATACCAGCGAGACAAGGCTTCGACGCCTGTGACCGCACCTGTATGTGCGTCGACAATCGGTTGGAATTGCAGTTTGAGATTGTCCGATTCAATCGCTTTCGACAAATCGTTCGCCAGCTCTCTTTGTCCGCGAACCCGGGCTTTGAAAGATTCAGAATATTCCTTCCAGACCCCGCGCCCGCTAGACTTTGCGGCAAACAGTGCAAGATCGGCTTCTTTCATCAGTGAAGTTACGTCACTTGAATCTGCGTCGATGCGACGAACACCGACACTGGCTCCACATTGAACGTCGGTATTGGCGTAATGGAAAGGCTCCTGCAGCGCTTCAGTAACATCTTCAACAAATTTGAACAGGCGCTTACAATTCAGAGGCCGTGAGCTCAGCAGCGCAAATTCGTCACCGCCATAACGACACAAGACATCCATAGGTTCGCACAGATATTCAAGGCGCGTGGCGACCAGTTTCAGAATATCATCACCACCGCTATGACCGAACGTGTCATTGATCCATTTGAAATTGTCGAGGTCGATCCAGATCAATGCACTTTCGGACGAGGAGCGGATCTCACTTTTCAAATGCGCTTTCAGCGCTTCCTTGAAGGAGTTGCGATTAAGGAGTCCTGTAAGGGAATCGTATTCCGTCAGGAAGGCGGCACGATTTTCACTGATCCGCAGCTGAGTAATGTCCGTCGCCGACCCGCGATAGCCTGAGAATCGGCCGTCTTCGAAGATAGGCCGGGCCGAGAGCTTCCAGAAACGCACGCGGGCATCGATGGAATCAGACAATTCCAGTTCCAAAGCGACAATTTCAGACCCGCGCGATATACGGGCGCGCAACAATTCGCGCTCCGGCGACGCCTTGAACAGACTAAGCAAGTCGCGGTTAAGGATGGCCTGGCGTGTATCATCGCCTAATAACTCATCATTATTGATTTCACTGACACGGCCATCTTCCAAGGTAGACCAGAAAAACGTGTCCGTCGCGAAGCCAACATCCCGCAACACGCTGTTAATTTCCCGCGTGCGCTCTGCCGCCGTTTCGACTTCGGTCAGGCGCTTATTATAGTCCGAGAAATACCATTTGGTGCAGACGGCCAGACCGCTAAAATAAGCCAGCATCACCATCGAAACAAATGCTGAGCTGAGTTCAGGCTGCATCACTGTATTGGCCAGGAACCCTCCCACAATGGTTGCCAGTAACAGTCGGCCCAATTGCGGCATATATTGCAACAGGACTGCTGCGACGAGCATACCACCTGATAGGATGGCGCCAAACACAAGGTGTGATTCAAACGGTTCGTACATTGCAAGTACGCCTGGGACAACGCCCCAACACGCTGACAATATGACAAAAGGGAATCCCTTGATCAGGGTTGCTGCGACGCGGTCACCATTGAATAATTCGCTGCGTTCACGTGTGCTGAACAAAAACAATGCTGCGCACAAAAATATGTGTCCGGTGAGCCATAACTTGAACAGCCAATGGGCGCCCATATCCCCCATCAGCAAGACAGCCGAGCTGACCAGACTTGCCATGAAAAGGATCGGCGCAATCAGAGAAACGAGCGCGATCTCTCGAGCTTTGGTGAGGTCGATTTTTGGCGCGCTCAAGTCTGTGCTATTTGGCGTCTGCATCGCATTCGTAAGCATGTTCCACCCAACTTGCCATGATGTCCGTGCCTCAAAATAGGCGGCAAAGGACAGGGAAGTATTGAGTTGACGACCGCAATTATCGCGCAGTGGTTTACTTTCCGGAAATGAAAACGCCCCGGCTAATTTAGCCAGGGCGCATCCAATACATTTACGATATCAGTGAGTTACACGTCGAGCAACATCCGCTCTGGATCTTCCAGCGCTTGCTTGACCCGAACCAGGAAAGTTACCGCTTCTTTGCCGTCTACGATCCGGTGGTCATAAGACAGTGCCAGATACATCATCGGCCGGGCGACAACTTGGCCATCGACAACGACGGGGCGTTGCTCAATTCTGTGCATGCCCAAAACACCCGATTGGGGCGGGTTCAGGATTGGCGTCGACATCAGCGAGCCATAGACACCGCCATTGGTGATCGTGAACGTTCCGCCTTGCATGTCGCCAATTGTCAGCGTGCCATCGCGGGCCTTTCTTGCAACGTTGCCAAGTTCAGCCTCGATGCCGGCAAGCGAGAGCTGATCACAATCGCGCAATACCGGAACGACCAGGCCGCGTTCGGTGCCGACCGCCATGCCGATATCATAATGGTTCTTGTAGATGATATCCGTGCCATCAATCTCAGCATTTACCGCAGGGATTTCTTGCAGGGCTGAGACGACCGCTTTGGTGAAAAAGCCCATGAAACCAAGCTTCACGCCATGCTTTTCCAGGAAGGCATCTTTATAGGTTTTGCGCAATTCCATGACCGCGCTCATGTCGACATCATTGAATGTCGTCAGCATGGCGGCGCTGTCCTGAGCTTCTTTCAGGCGTCGCGCGATGGTCTGGCGCAGGCGCGTCATGCGGACGCGTTCTTCACGCGGTCCGAGATCACGAGGCGCTTTGGATTCAGCTGGTGCTGCTGTAGATTTTGGTGTGTTCACATAAGCCAATGCGTCAGCTTTCGTCGCCCGGCCATCTCGGCCAGAGCCAGGGATATCGGCCGGATCAATGCCGGATTCAGTAGAAATGCGTCGCACAGATGGGGCGACAGGGCGCTCGCCTGTTGCAGTTGGCGCGCTGGTTTGAGGCACAGCTGCCGCAGGCTGGGCCGCCGCCGCACTGCTGGCACCCGCAGAAATGCGGGCAATCACGGTGCCAGGCGTAACCCCGTCACCTTCCGCAACCAACCATTCAGCGATAACACCATCCGCAGACGCGGGAACTTCCAGCGCGACTTTGTCGGTTTCGATCTCGGCGATTGTTTCATCTTTGGAGACCGCATCACCGACTTGTTTGGTGAAACTGGCAATTGTGCCTTCGGCAACACTTTCACCCATGCTCGGGACAGTTACATCCACACTCGCGCCGCCACCGGATGACGCGGCAGCAGGCTCTGGGGCAGGTGCAGCAGCAGCCGGAGCCGGTTTCGCAGCGCCATTGGCGCCGCCCAAGCGACCCAGCAGAGCACCGATTTCAACAGTGTCCCCTTCCTGAGCAACGATTTCGCTGAGCGTACCAGCGGCTTCAGCAGACACTTCGACGGCAACTTTGTCCGTCTCAAGCTCGACGAGGACATCGTCCTTCGAGACTGCGTCTCCGGCCGTCTTCAACCATTTGCCCACGGTCGCCTCGGTAACGCTTTCACCCAAGGTAGGGACTGTAATATCGGTCATATTTGGTCTCTGTCTTCGTCTTTGATCATTTAGGGGTCAGACTGTCTTCTACAGGCTTGTCGCCGAGAGCTGCGGAGATGAATGCATCTTTCTCTCGATTATGAGTGGAGAGCAAGCCTGTTGCTGTCGCAGCAGCGGGTGGCCGCCCGACATATTTGGGGCGCGGATGCGCGCTACCAACATGATTGGCGGCCCATTCGATCTCATCACGAATAAACGTCCATCCCCCCATATTGCGCGGTTCCTCCTGGCACCAGACGAGCTCAGCTTGCGAGAAGCGTTTTAACTCGTCCATAAATGCCTTACGCGGCACAGGGTAGAATTGTTCCACTCGGAGCAGATAAATATCATCCTGGCCTTGCTCTTCTCGTGCTTCGAACAAGTCATAATAGACTTTCCCGGAGCATAAAACGACGCGGCGGATCTTCTTGTCTTCGACCAGTTTGACTTTGCCTTCGCGCCCCGGCGTTTCTGCATCATCCCACAACACCCTGTGGAAAGAGGATTTGGTGTTCATGTCCTCAAGCGCGCTCGTGGCGAGCTTATGTCGTAGGAGCGATTTCGGCGTCATGATCACCAATGGCTTTCGGAAGTCACGGTGGATCTGGCGGCGCAGCGCATGGAAATAGTTGGCCGGCGTAGTCAAATTGCAGATCTGCCAATTGTCCTCGGCGCACATTTGCAAGAACCGCTCGAGACGCGCCGACGAGTGTTCTGGCCCCTGCCCTTCATAGCCGTGCGGCAAGAGCATGGTGAGACCGGACATACGCAGCCATTTGCGCTCGGCTGATGAAATGAACTGGTCAAAGAAGACTTGCGCTCCATTCGAAAAATCGCCGAACTGGGCTTCCCACATGACAAGCGCATTCGGGTTGGCCAGCGTGTAGCCATACTCATAGCCGAGCACAGCTTCCTCGGAGAGCAAGGAGTCGATGACTTCATACTCTGCCTGACCTTCGCGTAGATGGTTTAGCGGTGTGTAGCGCTCGCCGGTTTTCTGATCGATCATGTGGCTGTGGCGTTGTGAGAACGTGCCGCGGCCGCAATCCTGACCCGACAAGCGGACATGAAACCCGTCATCCAGCAGCGTCGCAAAAGCCAAATGCTCAGCTGTCGCCCAGTCGAGGCCTTTACCGGCCGTGATGGCATCAGAGCGGCCTTTGACGACCCGGCCCAAAGTGCGGTGAATGTTGATATGGTCCGGAACCGTGGTGATCGTCTCGCCGAGCTCTTTCAGCTTGGCTTTCGAAACACCGGTTTTGCCGCGTCGGTCATCATCTTCCGGCAGACCAAGGCCCGCCCATTCGCCTTGCAGCCAATCGGCTTTGTTGGTTTTGACTTCTTTGCCTTCGTCGAAGGCCTTGTCGAGGAAAGCCTCAAACGCCTTGACTTCAGCATCGACTTCCTCGGTTGAGATCAGACCTTCGGAAACGAGGCGTTCACCATACAATTCACGGGTCGATTTATGACCTTTGATCTTGGTGTACATAACCGGCTGAGTGAACATCGGTTCGTCACCCTCATTATGCCCGAACCGGCGATAACAGAACATGTCGATGACGACGTCCTTGCCAAATTTCTGGCGATACTCTGTCGCCACTTTCGCCGCATAGGTGACCGCTTCCGGATCGTCGCCATTAACGTGGAAGATCGGTGCCTGAACCATCAATGCCACGTCTGACGGATAGGGCGATGAACGCGAATACATCGGGCTCGTCGTGAAGCCGATCTGATTGTTGATAATGAAGTGGATGGTCCCGCCCGTACGATACCCCTGTAAGCCCGACAGCGCGAAACATTCCGCCACGACGCCCTGCCCCGCAAACGCCGCATCGCCGTGCAGCAGCAAAGGCAGTTTCTTCGACCGATTGAGATCGCCCGTGGCTTCATATTGCATGAACTGTTTGGCCCGGGTTCGCCCCATCACAACGGGGTTTACCGCTTCAAGGTGTGACGGGTTGGCATTCATGGTCAGGTGAACATTATTGCCGTCAAATGATCGGTCCGAAGACGCGCCGAGGTGATATTTTACGTCGCCAGATCCAAACTCACCGCCGCCTTGTGTTGAGCCACCCATGAATTCATGGAAGATTTTCTCATAATCTTTGCCCATCACAGCTGCGAGCATGTTCAGTCGGCCACGGTGAGGCATGCCGACAACAATTTCGTCAACGCCGAGTGCGCCTCCGCGCTTGATGATTTGCTCAAGCGCAGGAACAGCGGCTTCGCCGCCATCCAGTCCGAACCGTTTGGTGCCAGGATAGCGTTTATGCAAAAAGCGTTCAAAAGTCTCAGCTTCGATTAGCTTGGACAGGATTGCCTTTTTACCTTCAGGTGTAAACGCGACGCCCTTGTCCGGGCCTTCAATCCGTCCCTGAAGCCAGCTTTTCTCTTCCGGGTCCGAGATGTGCTGAAACTCGATGCCAATTGTCGAACAATAGGTTCGGCGGACAATATCGAGGATCGTGCGAACATTCGCATGTTCGAGACCGAGGACACCATCAATAAAGATCTCGCGATCAAGGTCAGCTTCCTCGAAGCCGTAATTCTTGGCGTCGAGCTCAGGTTGATATTCAGAGACGTCCAGGCCAAGCGGATCCAGCTGCGCCTGCAAATGGCCGCGAACGCGATAGGCGCGGATCATCATAATTGCTCGCACGGAATCTTTCACTGCACGCTCAACATCAGCGCCGGACGCGCCGGGCGAT
>CAYGUD010000053.1:0-11134 GCA_964352865.1 uncultured Hyphomonas sp. | reverse complement strand
GTTTAGACGTAAGTCGGTTGTGACAATCGCAGGCAGTTTCAACGACACCGTTTCCAAACCACCATCAACCTCACGCGTTACGCCGATATTGTCACCATCAATCGTGACCTTGGAAGCAAATGTACCTTGCGGCCAATCGAGCAGGGCGCCGAGCATCTGGCCAGTCTGATTGCTGTCATCATCAATCGCTTGCTTGCCGAGGATCACCAGGTCGGGGCTTTCTTCTTCAACCACTTTGGCGAGAAGCTTCGCAACGCCGAGCGGCTCAACATCCTGGTCGGTTTTGATCAGGATACCGCGGTCTGCGCCCATGGCGAGTGCGGTTCGAATGGTCTCTTGTGCCTGTTGTGGTCCAATCGAGACAGCCACGACTTCCGTTGCTGTGCCGGCTTCTTTCATCCGCACAGCTTCTTCGACGGAAATCTCGTCGAAAGGGTTCATGGACATTTTGACATTGGCCAGATCGACACCGCTCTGGTCCGATTTTACGCGGACCTTCACATTGTAGTCGATGACCCGTTTGACAGGTACTAGGACCTTCATCGGCGACTCCCAGAGTTACTCAGTTTCTGTTGCCCTGCGAGGTAGCAGGACGGTCAGGAAACACAAGGCTTACCTTGACGTCAGGGTCAATTTGGCGCGGAAATTTGAAATAGTATTCTAAGCCTTACTCCGCTGTGCTTGGATCGATCAGGCTTTTGGAGTCGGATGACGTGTGGATCGCCCAAAGAGCCAATAAGATAGACCCGAGACCCGCAACGAGGCCGCAAGACCAAAACATATCCGAAATCAAGGGCGTTGCGTCCAGCCATCCCAACATGGTCAGCATATTATACCAATCATGATCTTCCCTGGTGCCGCCAAGTAACGGGAGCACCCTGTCTTGAGCGTCACCTGCATAAAGTGCGACGCCAAAAAAGCCAACGGAGAGCCATCCAATAAAGATCGACGTCCAGCGCAACAGACCCATTTTGAAAAACCAAATGGCGAGGGCCGCAGGGACTCCAAGTTCAAACAGTGTTCCGCCAAAAAAGTGGAGGAAAGTGCCGGCCCAGGACAAATAAAAGTGACCGGCTTCATGGATAAGAAGCCCCGATTGATCCATCGCGAAACGCGGAAGGCCCAAGATATTATCCATGCCAAACAGACTCGCCCAGAGGGTCAAAGCCAGGAGTATCGGTAGCGCGGCTTGCACGAACAAAGGAAAGCTCGCCAATTGCCGCTCCATATTATGCGGCGACCATTTTTGTTGATAAATACCAATCGCGGTGATTGTGACGATGACCGCGCAGATCATATTGAGCATGGGAACCTCCTCAGCGTGGCGGGTCCCTAGTCCTCAAGACGGCAGCGTTCCACAAAGCTTTGAAGATTCTCTTTCGTGCGTCAGGTGAATTGGCGAAAAGCGAGGCTTTCCTATGCTGTGCTTGATACGATCATGACTTGAAAGCGCTCGCCCATCTGCGCCGGATCAACCAGTTTGACGACGCCTTGATAGAGCGCATCTGCTGCTTCGGGATTCTGTCGCGCCAATTGATTTAGACGCGTTTCGGCTCCCAGACTCTGTAAGAATTCGCCTTGAGAAATGGGGCCTGCGACCCCTAAACCCTGGCGGTTCATCAAGCGAGACAAACGGCTGAAGTCGACATCGCAGGTTAAATCGCTCGTACCAGGTGCCGACAGAGGGTCAATTTGCACCCCGTCCCGGTACGATCGCAACGTGTCATCGGGAGTTGCATTGGCGGGCCCATAATCAACCAGAAGCGCGCGTCCGCTTGTGGCCTTGAATACATGCGAAAGCGTCTCGCTGAGCGTCTTTAAGCCTGGTTGCAGCTCGATCGCGCTTTGATCCTGCGTGGGCGATATTTCAGGAGGCAGCGAGGATGGATCGAGGCCAAATTTGAGTTGCTGCGCATCGTCCAATCCGATGACACGCTCATGCCAGGCGTCTCCAATCCGAACAAATTGCTGTACAGGTAAGCAATCCAGCCACTCATTCGCAATCAGGATGATGGGGTGCTGCGTGGAAACAGCGTCCAACGCAGGTAAAAATCCGATGTCCATGTCGGCAAACCGCGTCTTGAGCTGATCCCGCAAGACTGGGCTTGTCTCAATGAAGGATAAGTCCATTGCGGTATGGAACCCGTCGACGGTTCCTGTCGCCCGCAAGGCATCTGCCATCAGTGTGCCTCGGCCCGAGCCGATCTCGATCAACGAAAAGCGTTTCGGTCGGCCCATTTCCTGCCACTCATGGGCGGCCCATAGCCCGATCAGTTCGCCGAAGACCTGGCTGGTTTCTGGTGCCGTGATGAAATCTTCGCCGAGGCCGGGCCGTGTTGCATAGTAGCCGTGTCGGCGATCATGCAGGCAGAGGTCCATATAAGTGGCGACGGAGATCGGCCCGCTGGCGCGGATCATCGCAATCAGGCGATCCTTGAGTGTGGTCACGCCTGTGACGAGACGCTCGGCTTTTTCAGAGCGTTCCAGACCAGCCAGGCGCCACCAATCCACATTGGCAGAGACAGGATTTGGCCCATCGTGATCCAATCTGGCAAGCCTGACACAAAACTATCCGGCTCGCGGAATTGCTCAGACACGGTGCGTCCAAAGGCGTAGAAAAGTAGAAACAAACCGGCGATGAGACCAGGGCGCCTTAGCGCATTGAATCGCCAAACAAGGACGCTCAGCACGATAGCAGGAAGCAATCCTTCGAGGGCAGCTTCATAGAGCTGGCTCGGATAGCGCGCGACTTCGTCACCTCGGTACAACCATTCGCCAGTCGACCAATTATAGGCGCTTGGCGTCGAACCTGGGACATAGCCCTGCGGGAAAATCATTCCCCACGAGCTGCCTTCAGGGACAGGTCGGCCATAAAGTTCGGCATTGATGAAATTCGCGGTGCGCCCCAAAAACAGTCCGATCGGAGTCACGACGCCAGCAATATCGCCAATCGATAGCAATGGAACCTTCCGTTGCCGCGCCACCAACCAAAGGGCCACAGCCACACCCAGCAGGCCGCCATGAAAACTCATTCCACCTTCCCAGATGCGTAGTAGGCTAACCGGGTCCGCCATGGTCTGATCCCATTGGTGAGGGAGCTGATAGAACAGGATGTAGCCAATTCTGCCACCGAGGATGACACCGAGCGTGGCGTAGAAAAGCAGATCGTCGATATCGTCTCGTGTCGCTGGGCTGGTCCCGCCCCACAGCATTGGGCGTTTGGCGAGCGCCAGGGCGTATCGCCATCCGAGCAGCAGACCGCCAATATAAGCCAGAGCATACCAGCGGATCGGAAACTTCCCGAGCCCTAGAAAGCCGAGGTCGATCTGAAACAGCGCCGGAGACATTTCCGGGAAGCTCATAGCGGCCTGTTGAGCAGTGAATGCGAGAAGACTCATGCGGCGGTCTTTCCTGTCGGCTTTTGCGTTCCCATCTGCTAGGCACAAATCGCTATAGGTTCAAGACGCGCAAAGGAGTCCGTGACATGTCGACCAAGAGCCCAATGCTGGATGATCTCGCAGGACTGATGACCGGTGCCATGGGCGCCGCCCGTGCCGCGGGTGAAGAAGTTAAGACGGCGGGGCAGTCCCGGGTCAGAGCGATGATCGCGGATATGGATCTCGCCAGCCGAGAAGAAATCGAGGCTGTAAAGGCGATTGCGGTGCAAGCACTGGAGCGCGTGGAAGCTCTAGAGAAGCGTCTCGAGAAGCTTGAGAAATAGGTATTTCCACTGCTTTTTAACCAAGACTCTTGCCTCGGGACTCGGGCATGGGTAGCCTGACCTTAAGGCAAGAAGGCCTTATTGAGTCGGAAGGGGGAACCCATGAGCCTGTCCGTAGATCGTTCGCAAACAATTGATATTGATGCGTTGGAGCTGGTTGAAAGCTGCCTGACAGAATCAGGTTGGGATTTTCAACGCGATGAAGATGACGCAACGCTGCAATGCATCGCGGCTTCGAAATGGGGTGATATGGGCGGCATGTTTGCCAATCGCGCCGAACCGCCAGCTCTGCATTTTTCGATTACGCTTGATGTGAAACCGACCGAAGCGCGCCGCCAGGCCATTGCGGAATTGGTCATGATGGCGAATGAGCGCCTCTGGCTGGGTCACTTCGACTATTGGGCTGATGAAGGCGTGATCATTTATCGCCACGCACTTCCCATGCTTGACCGAATAGAGCCTGAAGCAGGCGAAGTCCGCGCGGTTATGGCAGCAGGGCTGGATGCGGTGAACATGTTCGTTCCGGCCTTCAATTTTGTTATCTGGGCTGGCAAGACGCCCCGCGAAGCACTCGAAGCGGCTCTGTTCGAAACTGCTGGCGAAGCGTAAGCGCCTCGCTTAAAGACCGGTGCTGTAGGTTCAGACACGAGGTCTATTCATGACGACGCAAATAACTCTGATTGGCGCAGGTCGTATGGGCTCCGCTCTGGCGGGCGGATGGCTGAAAGCGGGCTATTCCGGGAAAATAGATATTGTCGACCCAAATCCCGCCGGCATCGTCAAAGATTGGATCACCGCAGGACAGGTTCGACACAACCCTGTCGCCGCGCCTGCAGACGTCCTGGTCGTCGCGGTCAAACCGCAAATGTTCGGCAATTTGGCGGATGAGATAAAAACGCGCATTGGTCCGCGGACGCAGGTTCTGTCCATAATGGCGGGCGTGTCGACCGAGACCCTGGAGGCCAAGCTCGGGACGCCTAATGTTGCCCGCGCGATGCCAAATACGCCCGGCCTGGTGGGCAAGGGCGTGACCATATTTTGCACCAAGCCTGACATTGCAGACGCGATTGTCGCTGACATGAAAGCACTGCTTGCCCCGCTCGGTGAGGTTGAAGGGCCAATCAGTGAGGCGCTCTTGCCAGCGGCCACCGCGATATCTGGATGCGGCCCGGCCTATGGATTCTTACTGGCTGAGGTCATGGCTGCGGCTGGTGAGAAACATGGTCTCGCGCCGGATATGGCGATGCGGCTCGCCCGTAAAACGGTTGAGGGCGCAGGGGCTTTAATGGAAGGTGCGCATGAAGACGCATCGACTTTGCGCAAGAACGTGACGTCTCCGAACGGCGTGACGCAAGCCGCGCTCGAGGTCTTGATGTCGCCAGAAGCGATGCCATCTCTATTTGAGGACGCTGTCGCCGCCGCCATAGCGCGCGACATTGCTCTATCAAAGGAGACGCAATGACTCGTGACGAGATTATCGACAAAGGTGTGAAGGCAGCTCTGAAACTCGCCGAAACAGAAAAGTGGAGCGCGATCACGCTCGCGGCCATCGCTGATGAAGCCGGCCTGAACCTTCACGACTTTCATCCCCATGCCGACAAGGATGTGCTGTCAGCCTCGGTCGAACGAATTTTCGACGCGGGAATGAACGAAGGATCGTTCGAGCCGGACGAGACCGCGCGCACACGCCTGTTTGATGTCATCATGATGCGGTTTGAAACCATGGAACCTGTGCGCGATGGGGCAATGTCCTTCCTGCGTTGGCGCGACCGCTCAATTGATAGCCTCGGCCTGCGTCTCAAGAATCGGGCTGCAACGGCCAAATGGGCGCTTGCTTGCGCTGGCCTGGACGGTGCCGCGAAAATCCCGCGCGGCGTCCAGATTGCAGCGCTCGGATGGGCTATTGCGCAAGCAGAACGGGCTTGGCGACAAGAAACCAGTGCAGATCTAAGTCGCACTATGGCGGCCCTTGATGCCGAGCTGATCAAATTGGAAGAGCGCGCTGAATGGCTGAAATCGCGTGGCAAAACTAAGCCGGACCCTGATCCCGAAACGGCCTAGTACGGTAAGCGCAGCCTGACGCGTAATCCGCCGAGCGGACTATCTTCAAGTCGGATATCGCCGCCATGGGCTCTCGCGAAATCTCGCGCCAGGGTCAGCCCGAGGCCCGTTCCTGCAATATTCTGCGATCGGCCATCATCGAGGCGATGGAACGGACGGAACGCATCTTCACGCTTGTCTTCCGGAATACCTGGGCCGTCATCATCGAACAGGATTTCTGCCATTTTTGGGCCTTTGATCAGGCTGATATCACAGCGGTCGCCATACCCCACCCCATTCGTCATCAAATTGGTCAGAGTACGCGTCAGAGCCATCGGCCTGGCTGTGAGTGAGACTTCCGTTGCTTCGCGGACTTGTGCCCCGTCGATCCGCTCAGCCACTGTGCGGGCAATATGATCGAGCCGCAGCTCTTCCGGGCGTTCGCCTTCTTCACCGCTGGCAAAGGCAAGGTATTCGTCGAGCATTTTCGACATGTCATCGAGGTCATTTCGCGCGCCGGAAATTTCTTCGCTTTGCTCCATCATCGCCAGCTGCAGTTTCAGCCGGGTCAGCGGGGTCCGCAAATCATGGCTGACAGCTGCCAGCATCGCGGTGCGCTGATCTGCAAACGCGGTGAGGCGACCGCGCATATCGTTGACGGCACGAGCCGCATCGCGAATTTCAGTCGCGCCGCTGGGGCGAAAGCCCGGCATGTCGCGGCCACGGCCAAAAGCCTTTGCCGCTTCGGTGAGGCGCAAAATGGAGCGCACTTGATTGCGCAAAAATGCAAAGGCGAGGCCCAACATGAACAGGGCGCCAAGTAGAACCCAGACAATGGTGAAGTGCGTATTGGCCGCCAGCGCGCGCTTGCGATCAATCAAGACGCGGACAATGCCATTATCGTTAGTGCTCCGAAAATCGAGCACGCTGCCATCTCGAATGACGCGTACATCGACGGGTTGTGTGGTCACAGAGGCCAGCTGCCCGCGCAGGATTTTGCCATAACTAAACCGAGAGCGTGCGTTGTCAGGCCAGGTCATACCGTCGGGATGCGCGCAATCGAGGCGTAAGCCGAGTTGACGTTCAATATCAGCTTCCATCGCGCGATCGCTGCTGGGATCAGCGCAAATACCAACAATCAGCCCAACTTCACGCGCAATTGATTGCGACAGCTTTTCGTTCACTTCGCTGATATGTTCCTGATAATAATAGAACGCGAATATCGCGAAAATTGCGATGACAGGCACAGCGACCAATGCTGCGAGGCGGGCATAAAGTCCGCGAGGGGTGTAATCGCGAAGACGAAATCCGCTCATCCGTCAGAGATCCAGTACCAGCATCATATTGGTCCGGTCTTTATGCACGATTTTATATTTGTGTTCGAGCAATAATGTTTCGCAATCGCGTTCCCAGCGCCCCGAATGACAGGATTCCATGACGATCGCCTTGGGGAATAAGGTCGCAGATGCGGTTTCGAAGAAAGGGAACAGGACGCTGTCTTCAAACCCTTCGACATCAATTTTCAGGAGATCAAGTTTGCTAGCCCCGCTTTGCACCAGGAGGTCCGCCATCGGGATGACGGGAACGTCAATTGTCGGCACACCAGCGGACAAGCGTGCGGAGGCCTGACCGGCTTCCTCGGGCGTCGAGATTGTCAGTGTGCCCGGTGCGTCACCGCCGACAGCAATCTGCTGTAAGTGCATATCCAAGCGGTTGGACAGGTCTGGGTTCAACGCGAAATTGGTCGACAGGCGTTCAAACATTTTGGGCTGAGGTTCAGCGCAGATCAGTGTCCCGGATTGCATCAAAGAGGCAACGAACAAGCTGAACACGCCGGCATTCCCGCCAATGTCCAGAAACACACCCTCTTGGGCGGGCATATGCTCACGGCAAAACGCATATTCTTCACGGGCATAGCGCTTCGGGCTGAGCAGGGCTTTGACTTCTGAGTTATTTCCAGAATGATGCAGGCGGGCCTGGCCACCATAGAGTTTGACATCCAAAGGTCTATCCGGGTTGAGGGCCCGTACACCTTTCGCCATCACCTTGCGCATGCCGCCGCGGCCCATAGGCGTGTGCCGGGACAAAATAAGCAAAGCTTGAGAGAGAGGGCCAGGCCGATAGGCCTGCACAGAATTGCTCATAACATCCTCTGGAAAAGTCGCGTCGGGTTATTATAGGCGCTCACTTCTGACTTGGGTAGCCTGAGGTTTAGTCGCGGCTGTTTCGCAATATCGCCTCTGCGTCCTCACGGAGAATGGCAGCCATTTGTTGATAGCTTTTCGCCATTGGCGAAGTGGGGCGCCAGATTAGAGCAACGCGTCTTTGGGCCAGTGTGTGATCCAGACGACGCAACACCAAATCAGCGTCACGGCTCGCTTCGGACAAAGCGTAGATTGCCGGAAGTATGGCCACACCCGCCCCCGTCGCCGCCATCTGACGAATCGCATCAAGGCTGGTGCCGGTAAATACGGTGCTCATATTTGCTTCAGCTGTCTCCGCGAGCTCATGCACCACGCGGTTCAGCCGCTGGCTCTGTCCAACACTGAGGATTTCGCGGCCTTTCAGGTCCTGAATTTTGACGGGACCGGTTCCTGCTAATTCATCATCCGGAGCGGCACATATCCATAAGTCTTCCTCAAACAGCAAAGCGCTCGACATCTGCTTGTGGTCTTCAGGTGTGGAGATCACGCAATCGAGGGTTCCGTCCAGGAGCCGGGCGTGCAGCCGATCCGTCCAATGCTCCTCAACCACGAGCCGAAGCTGTGGATAGGATCTGTGCAGGTCTTTAACGACCGGGGGTAACAGATACGGACCAACGGATGGCAGGACCCCGAGTCGGACACGGCCGGACAGTGCCCCATCCTGCGATCGCATCGCGGTTTTCAGGTCTTCGACATCGCGCAGAACAAGCCGCGCCCGGCGCACAAACTCTTCCCCGTGTGGGGTCATCAACGCGCCGCCGCGGCCGCGTTCAATGAGCTGAATACCCAATTGTTGTTCGACATCTGCGATTTGCGCCGACAAGCTTGGTTGACTGACATGCAGGCGCTTTGCCGCTTCATGAAATCGCCCGGTCTCGGAAACCGCGACAATGTATTGGAGTTGACGAAGCGTGGGTCGCATTTTGGTAGTCCTAGCCTATCAAAAACAAAGTTTATTTAGATTTGAAGTATCGTGAACGTCAACCCAATTCTGCCTCAGTTATTTTGGAAAGGAGACTTCACCATGTTACGAGCAACCGCAATCGGATCGCAATCAGAGAATCAAATGAATGCGTCTTTCGCGTCCCGCGGATATGAGATTAACGCGCTCGATGCAGATCAGTTTGTTACCGTCGAACCGACACCGAAACGCGAGTCCCGGCGGGGATGGCGGCGTCGCCGCATTCGTCGCGGTAAGAGTTAGTGGCTGCGATGGCAGAGATTGATCGGTGGGAAAATGAAGACAATTGCATCTTCCCACCGCGTGCAAAACCTCGGATCAAAGCGCTGCATCGTCGGCATCTTGATCTCGACATACGCGTCGAAGCTGAACTGAAACGCCCGCATCCTTGCAGCTTGAGGCTTCAACACCTGCGTCGACAGAAACTGTATCTGAAAGACCAGATACGCGCCCTGGCGACCTAACCGCCAGTTTTTTCAAATGCGCGCTGGAAGGCGGGCCTTGCTATATTGCGGGCCATATAGGCCGCCAATTTCGGGTATGGATCAAGCTCGCCGAGCCTTTCGGCCATTTGCGCGATATAAGTCATGCCAATGTCAGGCGCCTGGAACCTGTCACCCATGATGTAGTCGCGATCTGCAAGACGTGCTTCGACATAGCCAAGCTGCAAAGCGACTTCGCCCGTGGCGAACATGTCCAAAAGTGGTGGCTTATCTTCAAGGCGGCTGAGCAGTAATTTCATCAGCATCGGCGCGAACGCCGAGGCTTCTGTATACATCAACCATTGCATCCACTCGGCGTGGGCTTTCGGGTCACCTTGCGGCGGACCAAATTTATTCTCCGGATCAAATTTCTCGAGCAGGTAGAGCGCAATCGCACCTGATTCTGCAAGCACGAAACCGTCATCATCAATGCCTGGCGATTTGCCGACCGGATGAGCGTTTTTCAATTCCGGCGGCGCGCGGCCCATTTCGTTGCGATCATAGAATTCCAATTCATACGTCGCGCCGAGTTCTTCGAGCATCCAAACCGTAAAGATTGAACGCCCAACGCGCAGGTGGTGAACTTTTAACATGAAGAGTGTCCCTTTGGTCAGTCTGGCATCAGTCGATAACCGATACCGCGCA
Organism: uncultured Hyphomonas sp.; assembly: GCA_964352865.1. Classification (GTDB taxonomy): domain Bacteria; phylum Pseudomonadota; class Alphaproteobacteria; order Caulobacterales; family Hyphomonadaceae; genus Henriciella. The sequence goes on along the minus strand of CAYGUD010000053.1, from coordinate 1,081 downwards.
CAGTCTGGATGTGAATGGGGTTCCTCGGGTCAGGTTCGATCTTCTTGCGAAGACGGGTGACTTGAACGTCGATGCTGCGCTCTGTGCCATTCGAGGTTTTGTCGGCAAGCGCTTCGCGAGAAATTGGTTCGCCAGGATGTTGGGAGAGAAAGGTCAATAGCTGCAATTCGCTATCTGTTAGCCGGATGTGGCCATCCGGACCTGTCAGCAGACCCTTTGTTGGTTCGAAGACGAGGCCTGACATTTCGATTTCATCCGGCGGCGGTGGGACGTGGGTGCGGCGAATAATTGCGGCGGTGCGAAGCGCCAGCTCTTCCGGCTCAAAAGGTTTTGGCAAATAATCGTCTGCGCCCAGCCGCAAGCCTTCAATGCGATCGCTGGCCTGGCCACGGGCGGTCAGAAGCAAGACCGGTGTATCATTGCCCTCATCGCGCAGGGCTTTGAGCAGACTCAGACCATCCTCACCGGGCATCATGATATCGAATATGGCGAGATCAAAGCTGAATGTCTGAAACAGTTTGCGCGCTGCGGCTGCATGTTGCGCGGTTGTCACTGAATGTCCCTCTCGGACCAGATATTGCTTTAGCAGGTCGCGAATTCGGTCGTCATCGTCGACAATCAGGAGGTGGGTTTCAGGTGTCATAAGAGCGCCTCCAGTACGCTTCGAACGCCGCTCACCGCGCCAGAGCCAGCGGCGCGATAGGCTTTGCGCAATTTGTCCCGCATCGCAATTGTTGCTGCGTCAGTGACGCGTTTGCCTTCATGGCTCAGAAAGAGGAGGCGTACACGGCGGTCTCCGGACTCGCTTTTGCGACGTTCAATCAGACCTCGTTTTTCCAGATCGGCGATGATCCGGGCAAAGGTGGGCGTGGTGGCATCTAATTGCTCACACACGTGATTGACGGAATGACCGGGTTGAAAACGAATGGTCAGCAATGTGCGAGCTGCCAATCTCGGCATTTTGAAGTCATCCGCAATTTCACGCGTCGCTGTCATCAAGGCGCGTTCGCTTGCGAGCAGAAGCGCTATACCATAATCAAGTTCCTCATCTCTGAGGAATAATCGCGGGTCGAAACCCGGC
>CAYGUD010000052.1:0-11269 GCA_964352865.1 uncultured Hyphomonas sp. | reverse complement strand
GATTTCCATTCTTCCGGCGCACACACAATTGCGCCTGACCGAGATGGAACTCGAAGAGAAGATCTATACAAAAGGCATGGCGCCGAGCCGGCTGGCCAGCTATCTCGCGGGTCATGTCGAGAAGGCGCTGGAGCCGCTGGTCAATTTATATGACATCATCCTGATCGATACGCCGCCATATCTCTCACCGCTGGCACGCGCCGGGCTTTCAATCGCAGATCGCTTCATTACGCCGACACTTGCGGACTCCGTATCGATCTGGGGAACGAAACAGTTTTCCGACTGGGTCACCAATAATGTCACGCCGCATTTGGCGTCGCGTAATTTCGTTGTCATCACACGCTTCAAGAACACGCGATACGCGCGAAACGCGGAAGCGGAACTGAAAGAAATCTATCTCAAGGACCGCACTTTCGGTCCGACGATTCCGGAATCAGTCCAGGCTCTGAGCGCTATGGATCGACCGGATCTCGACAGCTATAATACGATGCGAACCAAATATGGCCGCCTGCGCGGTGATGTGAAACGCCTGGCTGAGAGTTTTGCGCATTTCCTCGCCAAAGATGGTGAGAATGGCAAACCGCGAATGATCCGCGACTAGATTCTGATCATAGTCGCTGCAAGGCGGCGCGCAGATCGCGTAAATCATCGGGCAATTCAGATTCTACAAAGATGTGTTCACCGGTCACCGGATGAACAAATCCCAGACTGGCCGCATGCAGAGCTTGCCGCGTCAGTTTTCGTGCAAGCTGTGTTGCATGATCAATCGCTTCACCGCGCCCCGCGGCCTTGATGCCTCGATGACGTCCATAGACCGGATCGCCAATCAACGAACATCCAAGATGGGCCATATGCACCCGTATCTGATGGGTCCGGCCGGTTTCCAGTTTACACTCGATCAAGGCGGCAGCGGGCCGCGCTTCAACTTTGCTGGTTTCACCAAAGGTCTCGATGGACCGATAATGGGTCACCGCAAGCCGCCCGGCTTCTTCAGAAACCACGGCCATTTTTTTCCGGTCATTCGGGCTTCGTCCGATATGCGTTGTAACCGTCCCCTTGAGCGGGCGAGGTGAGCCCCGCACCAGCGCCAAATATGTGCGTTCAATATCATGCGCGGCAAACAATTCAGACAGGCCTTTGTGCGCCGCCTCATTTTTTGCGACGGCGAGAATCCCAGTCGTGTCTTTATCGATACGGTGGACGATTCCAGGGCGTTCAACACCGCCTATTCCCGGCAGCTCCCCGCGGCAATGATGCAAGAGCGCATTGACCAATGTGCCCTGCCAACTGCCCGGCGCAGGGTGAACCGCCATGCCTGCGGGTTTGTTTACCAGCAACAAGTGTTCGTCTTCAAACAAGATGTCGAGCGGGATATTCTCTGCTTGCGGCGTAGCGGGCACCGGATCAGGCATGTCGAGAATATACTCGACGCCAGGCGCAACAGGCGCGCGCGGGTCATCCTGAACCGTAGCACTACCGCTGCGCGATTGACGAACATGACCTTCCTTGATCAGCGATTTGGCACGCGAACGCGACAAGCTTTCAAACTGCTCGCTCAAGAATCGGTCGAGGCGGGTTCCTTTATCGGTATCGCCTGCTAAAGCAGATAAGACTGTCATAAGAACCTTATACACAGACAGTCACGAGAAGGTCATGCTGTAATCGCAATCACAGCAGCAACAGGAGAACCGGGGTCATGGGTAAGCTCACACGTCGTGGTCTATTGGGCGTTAGCGCAAGCGTGCTCGGAGTTGCAGCTTGCAACCGGGAGCCAATCATGGATCCGGAAGCACGGATCACAGTGAGCCCTGATGAGCGACCGGCCTATCCCGGAACCGTGAAATTCATTCACGGGGTGGCGTCCGGCGATCCGTTGCCGGACAGCGTGATTATCTGGACCCGGGCCACACCGGATGCCGCCTTTCCTGACGCCGCAATCCCGATCAGCTTCGGTGTATTTGAAGATGCCGAAATGCAAAGACCGGTGCGTTATGGCCAAGGCTATGCGCTGCCAGAGAGAGACTTCACTGTAAAAGTCAATTTAACTGACCTGGAAGCCGACAAAGAATACTTTTTCCGGTTCATCGCAAAAGTCGCTTCGGGCGATACCGTCTCAGCGACCGGGCGCACAAAAACAGCAGCAGCGAGTGGCACCGAACCGGTAAAACTGGCCGTCATTTCCTGCTCAAACTATCCGTTTGGGCACTTCCATGTCTATCGCGATATCGCCAATACAGCCGACCTGGACGCCGTGGTTCATCTTGGCGACTATATCTATGAATATGGTGTTGATGGCTATGGTGCCAGCACCGGTCAGGAGATTGACCGCAACCATGAACCGCCAATGGAAATCGTCACACTGGACGATTACCGGACGCGCCACGCTCAGTATAAGACCGATGCGGACCTTCAGGCGGCGCACGCAGCGGCGCCATGGATCTGCACCTGGGATGATCATGAGAGCACCAATAACTCGTATCGCTCGGGCGCACAAAACCACAACCCAGAACAGAATGAGGGCAATTGGAGCGACCGCAAGCAAGCGGCTGTCCAAGCCTATCTAGAGTGGATGCCAGTGCGCGACCCAGAGGTTGGAAAGGCGCGTGAAGCTTTGTATCGCCGGTTCGATTTCGGTGACGTGGCGTCGGTGATCTGCCTCGAGACCCGTCTCACCGGACGCTCAGACGAGATTAGCTGGTTTACCGAACTTGGCGGTTTGGAAGCGACTGAAATTCCGCTCGCGGCCGCAAATACAATGATCCGCGTCCAGGACCCGGAACGGACAATGCTCGGCGCGGCTCAGGAAGCGTGGTTGGATCAAGAACTGAAATCGTCCGCAGAAGCCGGGAAAAGCTGGCAGGTTCTCGCCAACCAAATCGTCATGGCGCGCGTACGTCCACCAAACTTCGCCCGCACCATGACCGACGAACAGAAAGCGGCGCAAGATGTCGGCTATATCCAGCAACTGATCCCGTTCAGTCAGCTCGGTCTACCGTTCAACCTGGATGCCTGGGATGGTTTCCCGGCCGCCAGAGATCGCCTCTATACGAGCGCCAAAGACGCCGGCGCGCGATTGGTGACCCTGACCGGGGATACGCACACCGCTTGGGCCAATACTTTGGTTGATGCGAATGACGAGCAGCGCGGCGTGGAATTTGGCTGCACCTCGGTGACCTCGCCCGGACTTGGCACTTATATTAAAGACGTCCCTGATCTCGGCGCGCAGTTTGAAGAGGCAAACGCTGAGGTCGATTTCCATGACCCGTTCGATAATGGTTGGACTCTGGTGACCCTGACCGAGAGCGAAGCGCGCGCCGACTATAAGAAAGTCACGGACGTCACCCAAGAAACCTTCACATCGCGCGATGTCGCAACCTATGTGACCGCGCGGGACGGTGATGGCATGACGCCGTTGCAATCGAGCTAACCCAAAACGTCGCGGCGGCACCCTTGCCGCACTCGAAAATCCATGCTGTTTCGCTGCCATACAGACAGCAATGGAGAGCGCTATGGGCGTGTTAGACGGCAAGGTTATCCTGATCACAGGCGGTGGCAACGGGATTGGCCGAGAGTGTGCCCTCTTGGCAGCTCGCGAAGGCGCGAAAATTCTGGTCAATGATCTTGGCGGCGCGCTGACCGATTCAGGTGATGCCGCTGGAGACGCCGGACTCGCTGAACAAGTGGCGCAGGAAATCCGCGACGCGGGCGGGGAAGCGGCGTCAAACTCTGAAAGCGTGACTGAAATGTCCGCTGTGCAGGGCATGGTCGAGCAAGCCAAAGACACATTTGGCGGCCTGCATGGAATCATCAATCCAGCCGGAATCTTGCGGGACGGTATGTTTCACAAAATGAGCGAGAATGATTGGAAATCAGTTATCGACGTCCACTTGCATGGCTCATTCAATGTCACGCGCGCCGCGATTGAGCATTTCCGCGAGCAGGAAAATGGTAGTTTCGTCCTGTTCACATCGACCTCCGGTCTGATCGGAAATATCGGCCAGGCCAATTATGCTGCGGCTAAAATGGGGATTGCTGGTCTTTCACGGATTATCGCTATGGAAGGCGCACGCAAGAATGTGCGATCAAACATTATTGCCCCCTTTGCCTGGACGCGGATGATTGCCTCCATCCCGGTCAAAGACGAAGCAGGTGCCGAGCGGGTTGAACGGATGCGCACCGGCATGCGCGCCGATCAGGTTGCGCAGCTGGCGGTAACGCTCTGCGCCGACGGCGCAAAGCACGTGAATGGACAGATCTTCAGCGTTCGCGGCAATGAAGTGGTTCTGTTCAGTCAACCGCGTCCGGTGAAATCGGTGTCACGTATGGAAGGCTGGACTCCGGAATCACTTATCGAACAAGGGTTTAGCGCGATGGAGGGGAGCTTTACCGATCTCGGCGCTACAACATCTGTGTTCCCTTACCCGCCGGTCTAAGCTATCTCCGCGACCGGGAAACAGCGTTTAGGTCGCCATGCAAGAAAACACACCTTCGCCAGCGGTTGAGCAAATCGAGACGGTGCCTGATGGCGCGCAAGCGATGAAGCTTGTGCAAGGACCTGACGGCGGATTCTATCTGGTGCCGGAAATTGAGGTGGCGGACCCCTCCACGACTGTCGAAGCAGCGCCGGAAACGGGCTCAGGTCTCTTCGCCTGGGCCGACCCGATTCTTGCGGACCCGTTGGGTTGGGCGCAGACGCATTTATTGAATTCAGACGTCTTGTGGCCTTACACGCTGCAAGCAGGGGTTATTCTATTCGCGCTGTTGCTCGGCATGGTCATCGCGCCGCAAGCACGGCACCTGGTTATGACAGGGATTACCCGCTTACCTGAAAGTTTACGATCGGTTGCGGTGGAAACAGCCCCTCGGCTCGTTCGGCCAGCGCTTTGGGCGGGACTGCTTTATGCCAGCCAAGCTGCCCTGGCAGGCGGCGAATATGACAGTACATTGGTTCGAATTGCCTCATCACTGTCGCTCGCCTGGTTGCTGATCCGGCTGGTCACGGCTTTCCTGCCCGCAGGCTTTCGAAAACCGGCTGGCTGGATTATCTGGATTTTTGCAGCGCTCTACGCGTTTGGCATTCTCGACGAAGTGATGGCCTGGCTCAGCGGCATCGGTCCACCATTTGGTGATCGCATCATCAGTCCGGTATTCGTGGTTCAGGCCATCGCGACAGTGGCGCTATTCCTGTTTGCAGCCAATTGGCTCGCCGGAAAACTCAAAACCAGAGTTGATGAGCTGCCGCAGGTTGAACCATCTTTGCGGATTTTAATGGGCAATGCAGTTCAGGTTGGTCTGTTTTTCGGTGCAGCACTGCTGGCCATGGCAGGGCTCGGCATTCCGCTCTCGGGTTTGGCAGTGCTGGGCGGCGCGATTGGCGTTGGTCTTGGCTTCGGCATGCAGCAAATCGTCGCCAACTTTATCTCCGGTGTCATCCTGCTGACAGACAGATCGATCAAACCCGATGATGTGATCGAAGTCGATGAGACCTATGGCGTCGTGAAATCACTGGGCCTGCGCTATGCCTCTGTCATTACCCGCGATGGCAAAGAGCACCTCATTCCGAATGAGATGCTGATCACCGACAAAGTCGTGAACTGGTCCTACTCGAACAAGGAAGTGCGTGTGAAACGGCGCTTGCGTGTCGAGTATGAAACCGACCTGCGTCAGGCTGTCGACCTGGTCCAGAAAGGTGCGATGCGGACCGACCGTGTGCTCGCTCGTCCTGCTCCCAAATGCCTGATTATGGAGTTTGGTGACGAAGCAATCGAAATCGAAGTGCGATTCTGGATCAATGATCCGGAGAATGGTGTGTCGAATGTCTCTTCTGCGGTCATGTTGAATATCTGGGACCATTTCAAAGAAGCCGGAATCGATATCCCACTTCGCCACGAAGATGTGCTGATCACACCCGGCTCGACAATCAAAGTCGAGATGGTGACAGCAAGTGAGGACGACAAGGTCGGCTAATCGTTAGAGCCCATAAAACCGGCGTTAATCTCAACCGGCTATAGCCGGGGAAGTGAGTAGCCCGGGACGGCATAATGATTTCTGATATTAAGGCGCATTGGCGCCTGGCACTTTGTGCCTGTCTGCTGAGCGTAGGCTTGGTAGTCTTTCACGCCGCGACCGGCACGCCGGATGGCAATTCCTATAAGTATAACCTGCCTTGGTTCGACGCTTTTCATTCCGCTTTTTGGCAAGGCGACCTGTATCCGCGCTTCTCGCCAGATCTTTGGTATGGAATGGGCGCCCTGGATTTCTATTTCTATGCGCCTCTTCCGTTCTGGATCGCGTCGACTTTAGGTGCAGCAACCTGTCCCGGGTGCGAAACTGGAACCGTATTCGCGGTGTCCGGCGCGTGGATTATTATCGCGTCTGGCATCGCCTTCTTCTTCTTTGCGAGACGCTTTTTTAACACCCAATGGTCCGGCATTGGGGCCATTATTTATGCGCTTCTGCCCTATCATTACGTCGCAGATTGGTTCGATCGCCAGGCGATCGGCGAGATGACAGCATATATCTTTATTCCGCTTATCGCGCTCGGCACCACGCGGCTCCTTGAGGATCGCAAAGGCGGCATCTTGTTTGCGCTCAGTGTGGCCGGCCTGGCTTTCAGCCATTTGCCGTCTACGTTAATCGTCGGCCATCTGATCGCGGCGGTCATTGTGTGGGTGGCTGCCCAACAGACCACATGGCGTCATCGTCTTGAACTGCTGACTCGCTTTGCCGTCTGGGGACTGCTCGGCATTTCCCTAAGCGCGATCTATTGGGTTCCGGCGCTCGGATTGCTTGGCACCGTTTCTCCAGAGATGCTCGAAACAGGCTATTATGACGCCACGCGGTGGTTATTGCTCGACGGTGTACCAGAAGTCACTCCGGAAACGTCTCAATACGTCAAAGCGTGTTTGCTGTTGATTGTGGTCGCGACGATCGTGTCCGGCGTCATCATGAGACAGGCGAAAGCGCCAAAGGCACTCTGGCTCTGGATTGTCGGCCCCAGCCTCTTCGCCTTTTTCCTTATGACTGTGTTTTCGTATCCGATCTGGGAGTATTGGATCCTGAACAAGATTCAATTTCCATGGCGCACTTTGATCGTCGGAGAATTGTCATTGGCGCTTAGCAGCATTGTGATTGCCAAATACGTGGTCGAAAACTGGCACGGTGCGCTGCGTCTTCAGGCGCGACTTTTCACGGTTATTTGCCTCGGTTCTCTAACCCTCGCCTATGTCGTTCAAATACCGCGCGCGATTGAAACCATTGAGCAGAGTGCTGTCCGAAATGGAACATTCGTTCCTGTTGGCACGCCGGAATATGTCCCGCCTAAAGTCCTGGAGATCGCGCTCACCAGATTCCGCGCGATTGTCCAAGACAGTCATACGAGCGAAGAGCGCTTCTACTTGTTCTTCGACGAAATGAAACACAGCGTAGCAACCGCGAGGACCGCGTTTGAGAATGATGCACCCGGGGCAGAATTGTCCGCCTATCCACATGGACGTCTATCGCTTCGCGCGACGATGAGCGAAGCCCGTGAGGTGCGTCTTCCACTTGCCGCCTGGCCTTATTGGCAGGCGTCGACACCCGATGGTCGACGCGTAAGGCTTGGTACGGATGATGCGCTCGGCCTTGTGACCGTTGCGATGCCTGAAGGATATTCTGAAATTGACCTTCACATTGCGACAACGCCTCCGGAAAGGCTGGGAAGCGCGATCAGTTTACTCGCGATCATCGGCCTGCTTGGCGGGTTCGGTTTCAATCAAGTTCGGCGCACCGCTTATCGTGAAAAGTCTTTAGCAACCTCTTTGTCGTACGGTCGCGGCACCATATTGGAGCGCAGAACGTGACGACCCTATCTATAATCGTGCCGATGTATAATGAAGCGAGCGCGCTGGACGCCTTCTTCAAACAGACACAGCGTGTGTTGCAAACGGTGACTCAGTCGTATGAGATCATTTGCGTCAATGATGGAAGCCGTGACGAGACACTGTCCCTTTTGCGCCGTCTGTCGGCCCAAGATGAGCGCATAAAGATCGTCAACTTGTCGCGTAATTTCGGAAAAGAAATTGCTTTGTCCGCTGGTATAGATCACGCGACGGGCGCGGCCGTCATTCCCATGGATGCCGATCTACAAGATCCACCTGAAGTCATCCCATTAATGATCGCCCAATGGCGCGCAGGTGCAAAACTCGTTTTAGCCAAGCGGCGGGATCGGTCGAGTGATACTTGGTTGAAACGTCTCACAGCGAACGGCGCATATTGGTTATTCTCAAAACTGACCCATCCGAAAATTCCTCAGAATGTCGGTGATTTCCGGCTCATGGATCGCGATGTCGTAGACGCGGTGAAGCGTTTGCCAGAGCGTACACGCTTCATGAAAGGCTTATTCACCTGGGTTGGATATGAGCCCGTTTACGTTGAATATGACCGCGATCAGCGCAGTGCTGGCGACACCAAATGGAATTACTGGAAACTATGGAATTTCGCCATTGATGGGATCACATCATTCTCATCTCTGCCGCTTCGAATTTGGTCATATCTCGGCTTTGGTGTCAGCCTGTTTGCCCTCGCCTATTTGGTGTTTACCGTCACGAAAACGCTCGTGTTCGGCCTCGATTCGCCTGGATATGCTTCATTGATGAGTGTCATTCTCTTCTTCAATGGCATCTCCCTGATTGGCATCGGCGTCATCGGAGAATATCTCGGGCGGATCTTCACTGAGGTCAAAGCGCGCCCGCTTTACATTGTCTCTGAGACAGTCGGAATTGAGCAAAGCGCCCAATCTAGTATCCCAGCTTCGGAAAAACGGGCCTGAGGCTGATTAACTGAGCTAGCGGCCTTTTCGTGTTCGATTGATCGAGGGATTTAGTCCCCGCAATATCACCGTCAGCTTCAGCCATCAGGTGTCGATCTTGTCGTCACCCGTGACGTCCATAATGTGAAAGCGCCACATGACGTCAAACATGCGCTTTACCGAGATTAAGAATCGACGCCGGAAACCCTGAAATGCGTCACTCGCGCCACAAAATTTGATCCGTTCGGAAAAATAACAAAAGAGTCACAAAAACGCTATTGACCACACTTGTAGTCATGTTATTGACCACAACTGTAGTCAAAAGGTGAGATGATGAGTCTACAAATCACTCCTGCTGAATTGGAAATCATGAAAGTGCTGTGGAAGCATCCCGGCACCGGCGCCTCAGAAATTGTCGATGCGCTCGACGGTGAACAGGACTGGAGTCCACGCACAGTTAAGACCCTGCTTTCGCGCCTGGTCGAAAAAGGCGCGCTGGAAACCACAGCCGAAGGGCGGCGATACCTTTATCGCCCCCTGATCGCAAAACGTGACTATCAAAAGAAAGAAGCTGGACAGCTCATCGATAAGCTGTTTGGCGGACGCGCCGCGCCCTTGGTGGCGCAACTGGCTGACGCTCGCGGGCTCAGCTCAGATGATATCGAAGAACTCGAAGCTTTGTTGGGGAGACTAAAGCAATGAGCTGGACAGAATTCCACCCGTTTATCCAGGAAGCCACACTGACCACATTTGCCGTAGGAATTCTCGTCCTTCTGGTCCTGGTCATCCGAAAACCCTTCGCGATGCGATTTGGCGCCAAAGCCGCTTATTTGCTTTGGGCACTGCCTTTGGCACGCTTTGTGACGCCGCCCCTGCCAGGGAATTGGTCACTTGCAGGGTTTCTGGGATTTTCGCGCCCGGCACCAGTCACCGAACCTGTGCCCGCCATCCAGCCGATCGTTGATAATGTTTTCGTCTCGTCACGTTTGGCAGAAACCACTCATGGCAATATGGCGATCACACCACATGCTGATACAGCCGCTCCGATTGAGCTTACCTGGACGGCTCCTGTAAAGGCCGCCGAAATTGGCGCGGCTCCGCCATCAATGCCCACTCTGGAAGACATCAATTTCATTGCCGCACCGGCAACTGAAATGGCAGCGCCTGCCGGAACAAGCTTGCTGGAGGCCACCTTGGCCCAGGCGCCCCTGATCCTGACGTGTGTCTGGCTCACCGGGGTGGTCCTCTGGCTCGGTCGCTCAATCTATCAACAGCGTCAGTTTCTTGAATTGATCGACGCAGATTCCGAGCCTGCCGAACCAACGACTGTTGCTGAAACCGTACGCATCGCCAAACAGCTCGGCATGAAGCGTGTGCCCGACGTCCGCGCCAGCCTGCTCTGCAGCGGCCCACTCGTCACAGGTCTGAAAAACCCTGTCGTCCTGTTGCCAATGTGGTTTGAGGAAGATTATGACGCCGCCGAACGCCGCGACGCCCTGGTCCATGAATTAATGCACCTGAAGCGCCGCGACCTCTGGGCCTTCCAGCTGGCACGCATTATTGCCGCGACCCAGTGGTTCAATCCGCTCGCTTACATGGCCCTGCGCGCCTTCCGGACCGATCAGGAATCCGCTTGTGATGCAGACGTCATTGCACGCGCCAAACTGTCTCCCGCCGCATATGGCCGGACGCTGGTCAAGGCCGCACGCCTTGCCCGCCCCTCAGATCGCCGCATCGCTGCTGCGAGTCTGACTCTCGCTCATCCCATAAAAGAAAGACTAATAATGATGACGCATCCGACTCCCACACTCCGCAGCCGCCTTATGGGAGGCACGCTTGCTGTCGCTCTCGGCGCTGGCGCAATTTTCGCTACGGCTTCCTGCACGTCGTCAGTCGCACAAGAACTTGAAGGCGCCCCGCAAGAAGACTCCGTAGCTGAAACCAGTGGCGAGAATGTCTTCGTCTTTGATACAGACCACGACATGAGTTTCGCGGTGACCGTCGATGGCGAAACGTTCTCCTTCGATATGTCAGACCTTCCGCCGATGCCGCCAATACCTGAAATGCCGCCTATGGCCGGCATGGTATTCGAGAATAGAGGCAATGGCTTCCACATGGAGTTTGACACTGACAAGCTCGAAGCCATGGAAGACACCCCGGAATTCGCTGAGTGGGAATCCAAAATGGAAGCCTGGGGCGAAGAAATGGAAGCCTGGGGCGAGCTGGTCGAGGAACGCGCCGAAGCCTGGGAAGCGGAAATGGAACCCCGCATTGAGGCTTGGGCTGATGCACAATCCGAGCGCTGGGAAAGCCAGGTCGAGCTGATGGTCGAACGGGCTGAGTTTGAGGCGGAACGCGCCGAAGCCATGGCTGACCGGGCTCAAGCCCGCGCCGAACGGGACTCCGCTCGTGTGCGACGTGATGCTGAACGCGCTGAGCGCAAAAGCGTCTGGGTCATGTCTCGCGGCGAAGGTAATAATG
>CAYGUD010000051.1:0-11273 GCA_964352865.1 uncultured Hyphomonas sp. | reverse complement strand
CCTTTGAATCTCGTTCTGTGTTCTGAGTTTTTCTGAACATTGAAGTGGGTGTGCACGGAAGAATGGACCGAGACGAATTTCCGTAATCTCCAGATCTGCCGGAAACCTGAGCATGGCGCGCTCTCGCTTTCGAAAAAGCAGATTCTGTCGCTCGCAGCATGAGCTGGTTGAGGGGGGAATATTGAAATCTTTGCCGGTGGCTGTCAGAACAGAGGTCACAATGTAGATATTCCTAGATTAATTGGAGTATGAGCGGCCAACAAATGTCTGAGTCAAATCCAAATCAACACCCCATTGAATTCCCGGCGCTTTATCAAATTGCGGATCGCAGAAGCGTTGCAGCGCAATTTCGTCACTTCGGTCTCGTGCTGTTAGAATATGGAATTCTAATATCAACGGCCACTGTGACCTTGTTGGCGGGGTTAGAGTGGTCGAACATCCCTGATCTTGCTTACACAAGTAGTTTCATGGTTCTGATCTTTATCGCTACGCTTTCTCATTTTGCAGGCCAAGATAAGTCTTGGTTCAAGGCGCGCGCAGCGGCTGAAGCCGTGAAAACTGCGAGTTGGCGCTATATGATGAGGGCCTCCCCCTTCGCAACTGAGACGGCTGAGGAGCGCTTCCGACTGCGCTCCGACCGAATTTCTGAAATCGATCGCATTATATCGGAGCGGGCTTCTAAAGCCGAACAAAGGCAAGTCACGGCGGCGATGCAAAAGATCCGTGGTTTGGACGTCTCGGAACGTGCGAAAATCTATTCCGAGGCACGCGTGCACGATCAATTGGATTGGTATAAGCGAAAGGCTAAGATCAATTCACGGCAATCCCGCAACTGGTATCTGAGCACGTGTCTAATTTATGCTGTCCCTTTAGCTCTCATACCACTGGGAGCGTTGGAAGGCGGCCAGCACTGGCCGATCATTTCCTTGTTCCTATTGGTTGGCTCCAGCCTCCTCGGGTGGACCAAAGCAAAGCGTTTCCGAGAATTGTCAACGTCCTATGCCCAAGCCGCGATTGAGATCCAAATGATGATCGATGATGCAGACACAGTTCGTTCGGAGGAAGACTTAAACGAGTTTGTCGGCGCGGCGGAAACAGCATTCTCGCGTGAACACACATCATGGATTATCAGCAACAAGTAGCGAGCTTGTTGGGGGAGCGTCAGCCCGCTGAACGTCATGGATCATACGATTTTCGCTACTGGTTGGGACGTGCAAATCGCAGGTGCAATTAATCGTCAAGAAGCGCAGCAAGATCATTTCCGATCCTTCGAGAAGGCAGTTGCAATTTAGTGGCATTCTGTGATGATCGAGTCAGGAACGATCGTGAGATGGGGGTGACGCAAGTTCGCTTGAAGTACCGTAAACGACTAACGGCGCTAGTTCTCGAGGTGTGGGAGACTTGATTTGGGTTCAGTGTTCATCAGTTATTCGACGAAGAATGCGCGCGAGGCAAAAATAATAAAAAATGCCTTGGTTCGTTCTAAGTGTGAATGCTGGATGGCGCCGGAGAGTATCTCGCCAGGGCAAGATTATGCAGATGCAATAACGGAGGGCCTCCAGGAGTGCGATCGCGTGCTTTTGTTGCTATCCAGACATTCTAATGGGTCGCGTTACGTGCGGCGCGAGATCGAACGCGCAGTGTCCTATGATAAACCCGTTATTCCGGTTCGATTGGAAGCATTCGAGCTGAGGGGTGGTTTAGAATTCCTTGTCTCGAACGCTCAGACTATTGATGCGACCGCAACGGATCATCACATCTGGATTGACGATGTCGTAGCGGGGGCGATGTCGGAAACTCCGCTCGCCCTTCCAACTCAATCTGGAAAGCGCGGTTTTTTCAAACTTGATCATGGTGTGATTGGATTGTGTGCGGCTGTTGCGTCGCTGTTGGCAGTACTAATTCTTTCGATCTTGCCGAGCGGCGGAATGGGAAATTCTTCCGCATTGAGCGGCATTGGCTCTTGGTTGGCGTCACCGCTGACACTGATGATCGGAACCTTGCTCATAGGTGGGCTTGTCGCGGTAGGTCGGCAATTGCCGGAATTCAGTGGCCGACAGTTGGTCATTCGGGTTGGTGACGTGGTGGCGACGTTGGGCGTGATTATAGCGGCGATATTGTTCGCAGGACTTTTTTTGATTACGCCTTTGGCTGCGACGGCACTGTTGGCTGTGGCTTACATCCCCATGCGGACCTTTTTTCTCGCGAGATGGCGTGGTCTTGCGCTTGCGATGATTGGTGCGATTGTCGTCGGCGCCTGGGTTCTCGAAGGGCATTTCTACCGCTCAGTGTTGAGCAGCGGAAACACTGTGGCGGTCGTTCCAAATTGCGGGCCGAGGGGATGCTCAGAAGACGGACGGCAACTGTATGAAGCGCTCATTCTAGAACTGAACAAGGTATTGCAAGGCAGCGAAGTCGACATTCTGCCATCGAGCAGCAAATCCTCCTACACAGCGTTTTTCGATCGCGCACCTGACTTTGTAAATGCCAAAGCGCAAGCCCAACGTATGTCGGTGATTAGCAGCGGGCGAGTGTTTGACAGCGTCGCGATGTTAAAGCTTGAACCTGCTGATTGTGGTGAACAAAAACTGCATTTTACACTGGAAGCGTCGCCAGTTGTTCGCGGCGCGCCTCTATGGTCGAATTGGGCAAATGACAGCCCAAATTCGTTTGGGCGACGCAATAGAGTTCGTGGCTTCATGCCCCTGAATGAGTCCGAATATACCGCATTACTGCTTGCTGGTTTGATCTTGAGACATGTCGTCGAAGATGGCGCGTCGGATCCGCTTCTCCTCGACAGATACCTCAACTCCGTTGGCGAACTTCTCGAGACGGAGTTTTTCAGTGACCTTCCGGAACTCGTTCGGACGGATCTCGCCTCGGGGGCATATCTAAGCGCAACGCTGGAAAAAAAAGCAGATTTGTTTGTTGCTGCGGTTGATACTTTGGATCGATACGCGAGCAACAAGATTGATGCTTACGCCTGTCAGAGCAGGACCACCGACGCTGTAACTCAATTCTATCTCCGACATGGCGGCAGCGAAACGTTGGATGCGCGTGATGACTGATTTTTTTGTACGACGCGCTGCATCAATGTTCTTGCTCGCAATTTTGTTCTTATTGCTCATATTGGCGCTCAGACCCATGGTTCGCGACGCCGGGTTCCCTGATGAGCTCCGATATGCGCCAGCGGACGCTTCGATAGTGGTGATGATTCCAGACCCCACAAATCTGGCGGCGAAGCTTCATGTTCATCTGTGTCCGTTTGGTGATGATTTGGATGAGGCATGTTTTTACAGACCTCACACGCCGCCTGAAGACGGACCGCTACGCCAGGCGTTTGAAGAAATGTTGGCGGGCGACGACGACAATCTTATCGCATTGTTTGCTCCCATAACAGATTTGATAGATGCGGGTATTGATCCTGCAAAACCAATCTTGTTCAGCGCTCGTGGCCCCTTAACCGGCGGTGATTTTGTTCTGGTGATGTCGTTGCAATCCGAACCGACGGCATGTCTCAAATTGATCGAAAAGCTACAGGAGGAGTACGCGTTCGCCGCGACCCAAGACGCTGACGAGTGCGATCTCTTGCCAACGTCTATTGCCAACGCAACGGATTCAGAAACGTGGGACGACCTGAACATCTACTTCAAGCGACTGGATGCAGATCGCGTCGCGTTCTTCACGAACCCAGCGGTTTTCGATTCTGTCTGGCAGTCGCGACGCGAGCCGAATTCGATGTTCAATCAGGATCAGATCGACTTGGCGCTCAAAGCGATATGGGGCAAAGAGAGACCTGCGCTTTGGGGGTATGCTAGGCACACCGGCATTGAGGTATTGTCTCCATCAGCGTTCTCGATAAGTTTCGACGACGTACCTGCATCTCTAGCGATGTCCTCGGAAAGATTACTGGTCGCACGTGAGGCGCTGGCATCTTCTCTGCGACGGGATGTCCAAGATCTTACGGAAACCCGTTTTTTGGAAGGCGGCGAGGCACTGCGATTGAAATTATGGTTCGCGCCAGGGCGCTTAAGCTCGTCGCACATTGACGGATTTTTTAATGATCCGACACGGTCCAATGTCGGATTTACGGACCTGGGATACGGCGCGGGGTTTTCAGCCAGCGCAGATGACGTGATGAAATTCATGCGATTCCTGGATTTCGCGACTATGGGCTCCATCGCCGACTATTTGTTTTACGAACGCGAGTCCCCTTTACGCAGTTTTTCGCGGTACGGGTCTGTTATTACCGCCGCTGAAACGATTCACTCGATCGATGCCATCGATGTCCAACTGGCGGGATTTCAAGATCGCATCCCGGAATTAGTGGTTCGCATTTCGATCGCTGCCCAAGATGCACACCATTTAGTCGAACGCATGCAGCTGGAAGAGCAAACTTCACGCGACAAAGCTGTGCTCAGGGGGGCGCGACCGGATCTGGCGCCAGAGTATTGGGAAAATGATTGCACCAGCGCTCAAAAGTCTGACGAAATTAGAAACATGGTAGAGTCGCTGGCGGCGAGCGGTGTTTTGCGGCTGGATCAAACACCTGGCAGGTTTTCTCATCTATGGTGCGAGGATATCAGACCTGAGCTGTCGGGGGGGCTCTATGAAGGGTGTTTCTCGGGGGCTGAGACGTGCCGGGGACGCGATGCGTATCGGTATTTGCAATCTCCGCTTAACGAGGATGATTTTGAACATCGCTTCGCGAGATCGTTCGATGAGGACGACATAGAGGGCGATATGCAAACCGCGCGTGAGGAGCTCATCGAAAACGATCGGTTCAGACTCGTCAGTACGTTTGACGAAATTGCGAACACGCTATGGATCGCCTCTGACGCATCGACGCTTCGAAGAATTGCCTTCACCGAAGGCGAACGCGTGCCTGTCGACGACAGGATCAATGTAAGAATTCTACCGGAACGCGTCGCAACATTGTTGGTCGCTCAACAGTTCGATCAATCAGATGAAGACGCGCTGTTCCAGCTAACTCAATTGTTCGATGAACTATCGGTCTACAGTGCACTGAACATCGAGATGCATGTCCCGCAGAACAATGAAGGCGTAGAGATCGATGTCTCCTTCACAAGATAGTCTAACGATGTCGGGCGAAACGCCGCTGCTGAGTCTGCGCCGCGCAGTGAAACGTTATGGCGCAACGCAAGTGCTTCGAATCTCGAAGTTTGATGTTTTTAGCGGCGATCGAATAGAGATCACGGGGACCAACTCATCCGGCAAGTCGACTTTGGTTCGCATACTGTCTGGGTATGGCCGGTTGTCTGAAGGCACATATCAACGTTCTGCGTCGCTTCGCCAATCACCGATTGGATATCTGCCACAATATGGTGGTTTGTTCCCCGAGCTTACTCTACTGCAGAATGTCTCTGCCATTTCGCGCCTCCTGGGGCGGAAATCTGAGGTGAACCCCCACTCTGAGCAAGTCTTCTCAGACCTGGAACTGTACGAGTTTCTCGATCGCAAAGCCGCTTCACTATCTGGAGGCATACAACGTCTTGGGGCCCTCGCTGCGATCGTGTCGGCGAGACCTTGCGGATTGATTTTGGACGAACCCTTTGCTGGCCTGGATTCCTCGAAACTGGACAAGGTTCGCGACTTCCTGACGGCAGACCGATACGCATTCGAGTTTATATTGCTCACGGGGCATGAGGCCTCCGCAGTGTTTGCATCGGGCAGGCGAGTGCATATCGAACAGGGCGAAATTCAATCCAACAAGAATGAGGCTAGTGTGGATTGATGATCGGATTGTTGCTTAAAGACCTGCGACTTTTAATGGCGGCGCCCGTTCTACTGGTTTCGGTGCTGGTTTGGTCGTGCATCGTCCTCTGGTTCACGAAGCTACTTCCGCCGCCAACTTTGCAAATTGATCTTGCTCTATTGCAAGGCAAGCCTTGTCTCGAACATACTTCGGAGGAGGCCTGTCCATATCCAGAAACCGACGTGCTCGTGCATGCGATTAGCGACATTTCTGAAATCAGATTCCACGGATTCGTGGCATCCGAAACGGACATCTACCGACAGATGGATGAGCAGGAACTGGATGTCGTATTGGTTTGGTATTCAACCTCTGCAGCACAAGATTTCATGGATTCGGTCGTGGACCTGAGAGACTATGACGAGGTTGAATCTGGCGGTGTGTGGGTTGCATATGTGCGTGCCGGGTCACAAGCCACAATGACTCAAGTTCGGTTCTTGGTTCGTCAGATTCAAACGACTGGGCTCTCGATCGCAAATGCTAGGAGGCAGGGACGTTCTCCGGGGCTCCCATCGATAGGTACAGTTGAAACCTTCAGCGAGTTCGGTGCCTTCGCAATCGCAAAACAGGCGGACACAGATAACGATCGACAACGGGATCAACAACAGATGATAAGGGAGGCCGTCCTTGATGCTGTCGAAGGCCAATTGTTAGAGCTGGCGAGTGTGTCTGAAGCTGAATTCTCGGAACAAGACCTTGAAAGCTTGCGGAGAATATTCAGGTCTCAGCTGAGCGTACAGTCATACGATGAGCAAAGGATATTCGCCGCGGCGCTCGAAGATGCGGTTAACAATGACGCTCGCACCCCTGAACTTCAAATCTCGCGCGCCGATGCTGCATTTTTGACCCGGGCGCTCTCCGCAGGTGATCAAGTGCAGCGGTCTTTCGAGGAGGAATTGCCGAAGGCGACGCCGTTCTTGTTATCGGAGCAGGCGGGACCAGCGCGCGATGATTCCACGTGGCTCGTACCAGGCTTGATTGCGATAATAGCGGTGGCCCTGGCATTTACATTTACCGCTCTGAGCACGATCCGCGAACGCGAGCAGGGCACAGAGCACTTCTTGTTCACTAAGCACTTGGCAGCTTGGGAAAACCCAATGATTGTAAAGCCTATTGCACCGTCTCTTCTCTCGATAGCGTCTGTCATGCTGATGCTATTGTTTTGTCAGTCCACTCTTGGGTATTCGGTCAAATTTGGCGTTGGCTCTGCGATTGGTTTGATGATGCTTGGCGTGTTAACGGGCGCGACCCACGGCTTGATCGCGGGGTCACTGGTAAGAAATCAGTCAGATGCAGCCGCGGCATCGGGTGCTTATCTTATAAGCCTTCTGCTTTTTGGTGACGTTCTCATCCCGATCGGAGGGGTGGTCCAGCCTGCGTCGTTGTTGGCATCTGTTTTACCGGTTGTGCACGTCAATGAGGCCTGGGCAAACTGGATGAAATGGGGCACGCCGGTCAGCATTTCAGATTATGTTCCGCTCTTGAAGATGCTATTGTTCAGTTTAGCGCTCGCGGTGTTTGCGCTCATGCATCGCCGACGACGGATCTAGAAATCGACTCTAATTCGATCAGTGTCTCTGCTTGCACTCACAATGGCGTGGTCAGTCTAATGCGAACCCGTCTCCGGCATCGAGCGGAGTAGGGGCTCTTATCCAGCCAGAAGATGGCGCCACTCGGAGAGGGCGGTGTTTCTCATCGAGTTGAACGTGGAGCGGTGCTTGATGTGGCGATTTAGGTTGAAGTGATTGTTGAAGTCGGCGTGGCTTGAGGCGGATTTCTGTAGGTTATTCATCCTTCGAAATCTCGACATTGGCCAGTCTCTTTCACGGCGACGCCATATGCCCGAAGTGGTTCAGTGACGACTGTTTGCGGCGCGCCGAGACGGGAAAAGCGCCAGGTAGGACGCGCATCAAACATATCGAAAGCATTGCCAAAAAGTGAACCTCTTCGGAAAGGTCCTCAGCACTACCTAAGGTAGAAATTATCTAAACTATGCGAAATTGCACAGATGAGTTTCGCATCAGCCGATCAAGACTACTCAAGCGCTGCATTTGACGCCCGTGCACGTGAGTTCGCGTTTTGGGCCGGCATCGTTGGCTTGCTGCTTAGCGCTGTCATTTATCTATCGATATTTTTTAGCGGCAATCTCATCCTGCACTACAAGATCTCGTCGCCTTTATATGCGGTGTTTTTGAGCATTATGGTGCTTAGCGCATACCTCGATTTCAAATTGAGGGTCTGTACCAATTTTGCGATCGTTTCGATCTTTCTCGTATTTTGGTTATCTTCCTACGCTGAGGCTTATCAGGATCACTTGACCTTTGTCAGTGCGCCGCTCGTCCTATTCGTTCCTGTATTGCTTATGATGGTTTTGCACCACAAACTGGTGTTTGG
Organism: uncultured Hyphomonas sp.; assembly: GCA_964352865.1. Classification (GTDB taxonomy): domain Bacteria; phylum Pseudomonadota; class Alphaproteobacteria; order Caulobacterales; family Hyphomonadaceae; genus Henriciella. Next base: position 3,106 of record CAYGUD010000051.1, on the reverse strand, counting down.
CTTGACCCTGCTCCAATTTGGTTTGGCGTTACATTACTCATACGCGTATGGAGCGCCCCACTTTGCGCCGGACTGGCCTCGAGACGAACATTTCCATTTAAGTCTAACGCTCGCATCTCTTTCAGCAATTTGTGTGTTTGCCGTAGGCGTAGTGTCCCGAAAACGACAGCAAACCGACGATAAGCTACAGACCCTCGTGGCGGATCAGACACACTTAGCGACAACAGACTCCCTAACCGGATTGCCGAACCGCCGGGCCTTCGTTGCCAAGCTAAATCAAATGCTGGAACAAGCGAAAGACGGGCCGCAAATCCTGAAAGTGGGTATCGTCGATCTTGATGGCTTCAAAGGGGTGAATGACGTCTTTGGTCACGCAGCTGGCGACGCGTTGCTGTTCGAAGCTTCTGCTCGACTGGCAAACGCAATTCCCGAAAATGCCTATCTCGCTCGCCTCGGCGGTGACGAATTCGGCCTTTGCTTGTTTGTCGATGAGGACGATAGGACCTGCCTCGGCACAAAGCTATGCGAGATCCTGCAGCAACCCTTCAAACTCACTGAAACCCTTGTTCGGATTGGAGGATCGGCCGGATTCACGACGGCACGAGCGACCGATTCCAGCATCAGCAACTTATTAGAGCGCGCGGATTATGCGCTGTACAAGTCGAAAGCTGAAACCAAAGGCGAGACCACTTTCTTCTCGGATGACGATGAGAGTCGAATAGAGCGCAAACGCGAAATCAAGCGCCGTCTGCTAAATGATGCGCTGCTCTCGGAGCTGGATGTTGTTTTCCAACCAATTGTTTATCCCGACAGCGGCGCGGTCAAAGCGATGGAGACTTTGGTGCGCTGGAACAATTCCGATCTGGGAAATGTTCCGCCATCTGAGTTCATTCCCATCGCAGAGCAAACTGGGCGCATTTCTGATATTAGTTGCTTCGTGTTGCGCCGCGGACTGGAGGTCGCCTCCCATTGGCCAGAACATATTTCGGTATCGATGAACTTGTCAGCCGCAGATTTATCGAGTCAATCATCTGTCGACCGCCTGCTTTGCATCATTAAAGCCTCTTCCGTCGCTTCAACCCGTGTCGTGTTGGAAATCACCGAAACCACGATGATGCAGGACTATAAGCGTGGCAGTGAGTATTTGCAGGCATTTCGAGACATCGGCGTTCATGTGGCGCTCGATGATTTCGGAACGGGGTATTCCTCACTTAGTTATCTAAAGCGCCTGGATATCAAGAAATTGAAGATCGATCGCTCATTCATCACAGATATCGAATCCGATGAAATGGCGCGCAATTTGTTGGACGGAATTGTCGAGCTTTGCGCCGGCATTGGGATCGATTGCGTTGTCGAAGGCGTGGAGTTGGAAGGTCAGCTCAAGATCGTTGCGGCCCATAAGAATGCGCTTGCACAAGGATTCTATTTCTCGAAACCTCTCAGTGAGCTCGATGCACGCGCTTATATCGAGCGATCAGATGCGGCGCGCTTGCGGTTGATCGCTTAGCACGGGGGTTCTACGCGGCGGCGTCCTTGCACGGCAGCGCTTCGTTCGGAGATTGCCAAAGTCCATTATTATAAAGACACGAGAGGCGCAGACCCAATGGCCTGCTAACGAGAACAGATCGCGTATTTTGCGAACGTGAGGAGTACCAAACTTAGCTGTACCCGTTTCCAGGGCGAGTTCTAAGCGGCGACTGACCAGGCTTTGTTGTGGTCGCTGACCCAATCAAGAATGTGCTCTGGTGGCAGCGCGGGCGAATAGAAAAAGCCTTGCGCCGTCGTCGCACCGAGTTGTCTTACCATGCTCAACATCTCTGCCGTCTCAACGCCTTCTGCAACAATCGACATGCCGCGCAGCTTTGATAATTTCACAGCAGCTTCGACCGTGAGGCGCGAAAACTCATCTGTGACGGCATTCTGTACGAATTGACGGTCAATCTTCACTTCATGAAATGGGAAACGTCGCAATTGTTCGATACTGGCCGCGCCGGTGCCGAAATCATCCAGACTAAGCTTGAACCCGGACAAACGAAGCCGCGACAGTACTTCTAATATAACGCCTTGCTCTTCCAGAAGTCGATCTTCCGTCACTTCGAATGTAATCATGCTGGGGTCGAATCCGGCCGATTTGAATTTGTTGGTTATTCGGTCAGGAAGGTTAGGGTTGAGTATACAAGCCGGGCTCATATTGATTGCAAGATTGAACTCGCCGAGATGTGACTTCCAGGACGAGGCTTCCTCAGTCACTTGCTCAATCATAGTGCGAGTAAGTGCCCCAATCAGGCTGCACGTCATCGCAGATTGGATGTAAGGCATTGGCGCGCTGACGGCGCCGTTTTTATCGACATGCCGACACAGGACTTCAAAGCCTTCTACATGGTTGGTGCTGAGGTTGATCTTCGGCTGATAAAACGGCTTGAGCTGCTGTGTCTCCAAGGCGTGCAGCAGGGTCTCTCTTCCAATCTCCGCGGCGCGAGGCGCCGATCGTTGTTGTCCGAAATCTATGAGCTGTTTTAAGTCTTGCAAGACCAGAGGTTTGCCTAAGGCGCCTTTGATGTTGACGTTTGCGAGCATTCCCATTCGTGAGACGCTGTCACGCAAGATCTCGTCTTCGCCACTAATGATAACGATCTGGCCATCATAGCTCATCTCACCGAGTTCTCGGATAAATTTCGCCCCATCCATATTCGGCATCTGCAAATCGCAAAGGATCAGATCAAAGCTTCGAGTTGCAGACAGAACCGCTGCCAATCCTTCCTCGCCATCTCCGGCTGTTTGCAGGTTGGTGAATCCGAGCTCTTCCAGCGACGCCAAAGCGACGCTTTGAAAGATTTCATCATCATCAATAATAAGTGCTGAAACGCACATACGGCACAACCCCAGATAGAAATTCTGTGCGGTACCGATATCAGGGTTTAGTGTTGCGCCGATTAAGCGAAAAGATGAAATTTTCCGGACTTGCCCTCAATCGAGGTATTCCGGAGCGAGAGTGGGTGAACGACTCGCAATCGATGCATCTCCGCGAGCGGCCTAAACCGTCTCTAAACAGAACGCTTGCTATATCTACAATTGGATCACTGGCGAGCATTTCGGCTCCGAATCC
>CAYGUD010000050.1:10938-11297 GCA_964352865.1 uncultured Hyphomonas sp. | reverse complement strand
GACCAAAGAATATTTAGATTTTAGGATTGATGTCATCACCAACGCCTCCCTGTTTGCGTTTATTTTTGGAGTCTTAACGTAGATTAATTCGCCTGTCGCGTGTTTATCGAGAATCAATACGATTTTCCTGTTCACAGATTTGTGAACCCGAATACGCCCTGCCCTTAGGTCCGGGTTTTCACGCCGAAAATTGATTGCTAGCGTTGCAAAAAATGGAGGCCAATCATGGACCCACTCGCACAAATTGCGGAAGCGCAACCCTATTCCAGACTGCTCGGCATCAAGCTTTTGGAAGCCAGCAAAGACCGCGTCGTTGGGGAGCTGCTGATCCGCGACGAATTATGCACGTCTGGCGGGAC
>CAYGUD010000050.1:3026-10928 GCA_964352865.1 uncultured Hyphomonas sp. | reverse complement strand
GGTTGGTCGACGTTTATCCGTCTGGCAAACAGAAGTGACGGATCCGGCGGGCAAGAAAGTTTGCCTGGTCACGCAAACCCAACTCGTCTTGTAAGCGCCGCGCAGCCGGAAAATTGACGCCGCCAGCGCAGCGAACTAGTCAGCGAGACCGGTCGGTCTCGGAGTGTGCCAAATGTCCAAAACAGTATTTGTCACAGGCGGGGCGGGCTATGTTGGCAGCCATTGCGCCAAAGCTTTCTCACAAGCGGGTTGGACCGTTGTGACCTATGACAACTTGTCCCGCGGCCATCGCGACTTGGTCAAGTGGGGCGAGCTGATCGAAGGTGATATCCTCGACGTGGAGACGCTGAGCGCCAGCTTGAAACGCGTCCAACCAGACGCCGTCGCGCACTTTGCGGCATATGCTTATGTCGCGGAATCGATGACAGCGCCCGAAATCTATTATCGAAACAATGTCCGCGGCACGATGAACCTGCTCGACGCCATGTGCGACGCAGGTGTGAAGCAAATGGTGTTCTCATCCTCTTGCGCCACTTATGGTATCAGCGACGATCTGATCACTGAAGAAACAGTGCAAAAACCGATCAACCCGTATGGCGAGACCAAACTGATCTGCGAAAAAATGATCCGCGACTATGGTACCGCGCATGACATTCGCTCGGTCATTCTGCGCTATTTCAACGCCGCCGGATGCGACCTAGAGGGCGAGACAGGTGAACGCCACGACCCGGAACCGCACGTCATTCCACTGGCTATTCGCGGCGCCATGGATGGCACGTTCACGTTCAACATCCTCGGCAGTGACTATGACACGCCAGACGGCACCTGTGTCCGCGATTATGTGCATGTCGGAGACCTGGCCGACGCGCATGCCAAAGCGCTTCACTATCTGGAGCAAGGCGGCAGCAGCGACATCTTCAATCTCGGCACAGGGCGCGGGCATAGTGTGCTGGAACTCGCGGATGCTGTCGCCAGAACCGCGGGCAAACCGGTGCCGCAGGTCAAGGCGCCTCGCCGCCCGGGTGACCCGCCGCGGCTGGTTGCAAGCGCAGACAGGGCGGAACGCGTGCTGGGCTGGCGCCCGCAGCACTCGGACCTCGACACGATCTTGAAATCGGCCTGGGCGTGGTTCGAGAAGGAGCAAACACGTGGCTGAACCGAAAACCATTCTGGCCTATTGCGATAAAATGTTCACGCCGTCGGAAAGCTTCATTCCGCGCGGCTATACGTCCTTTGAAAAGCTTCGCCCGATTTATATCGGACACACAATCAATGGACCGGTGCCAGAGGGCGCTGAGGCAATTGACCTGACAGATTTGCATGGTGCTTTTGGCGCGGCAGGCTTCAAACAATTCGGACAGGTTTCGAAACGCCTTGAGACAAGGCTGCGCGATCTCAACCCAGTCGCTATTCATGCCAGTTTCGGAAAGTCGGGAGCCTATGCCTTGCCGCTCGCAAAAAGGCTCAACTTGCCTCTGGCGGTGACCTATTATGGCGGCGATGCGACCAAGACCTCGAACACCAAGAACTCGATTCTGCGGGTCTACAATCGTCGACGTCAAAACTTGTGGGACGAGGCAGATCTGATCCTGCCCTGTTCTGATTTCATCCGCCGCGAACTCCTCGCCAAGGGCGCTCCGGACGACAAGATGATCGTTCATCACAACACCGCAGATCCGGCCAAGTTCCAACCCGGGGAAAAGCAAAACCTGCTCGTCTTTGCAGGCCGCTGGTCACCCAAGAAGGGCATCGACACATTGATCGATGCGCTGACCATGATGGGGTCAGACCTGGAGGGCTGGACCGTCCGCCTGTGCGGAAACAAACCTCAAGGCGAACGCGATGCCTTTGAACAGGGGCTGCATGACAAACTCGCTGCGTCCGGGGTCAGCGTCGACCTGGCGGGCTGGGTCCCGGCCGATGAGATGCCGAAACACTGGGCGGCGGCAAAAATCGCCTGCGTGCCGTCAAAGCGCGCGCCTTCTGGCGATGCCGAAGGCCTGCCACTGGTCTGTATTGAAGCCATGCTGTCCGGCTGTGCCCTCGCCGCCACCCGCCACTCAGGCATCGTCGAATGCGTCAAGGATGGCGTGACCGGCTATCTCTGTGACGAAGGCGATGCAGACACGCTGGCGGCCAATCTACGCAAGATGATGACGGACCCTTCGGCGACGGCGCGAATGGGCGACGCTGGACGCGCTCTGGCCATGGAAAGTTTCAACTTGCAAAAGCAGAGCCGGACGCTCGAGGCACACTTGATGCGGATTGCAGGCCTTTAGAGGCGACAGACCAGATGATGACGCAAGAGCTCAGCCACGACCCGATTTAGCTGCTAATCTTCCTTACTGAACCCATCCCTCATTTCCTTGCTCCAGAGCGGCGCCTGACCATTACGGATCCGCTGGGCATCATAGGCGCCTGGCGCCATGCCAGGCGAGAACAAGTCGCCGTCCATTCCGGGCATCAGATATGGGACCCTGTCCCGCTGAGAGAAAAATCCCTCAAGCATGGATTTCGGCCCATAGTCTCCAGCCAGCTGAGCCGAAGCGGACGCTGCGGCTTGCTGGCCCATAGACGCTTCTGCAGCGGCAAATGGATCGGCTTTCGGACAATCTTCTTTGGCCTTGAAAGACAAGCGTTGGCATTCGGTACGCCGCAAGACAGCCGCGAGCGCACTGGGATCCACGGTTGGGGCCGCATCGTCAGAGGGCGCCGGATCAGATGTCTGCGGCGCAGCAATCGGCGAAATGTCTGACTCTAATTGCGTCAGGACTGTTTTTGATGACCGCGCGGGGGCGACGCTTGGATTTGATCGTGGCGCGCCCAGCGGCGCCTTCTGAATCACAGGCTCAGGCTCAGGCAGCGGCGAAACCTCGGCAAACGCAATATCAAGCGTTTCCAGGACAGGCGAAGCCGATTTTCCAACGCTCTGAGACAAAACCCAGGACAGGAGCGCCGCGTGGGCGAGCGCCACCAAGCCGGTGACCCAGACCTGACGTTGACGAATGAACTTCACCCACAAACCCATGGGCAAAACCTAAGCTCAAACCCGGCAAAAGAGCTGTTAATTCGACGTAATGCCCAATAACAACTACAGTACGCGCCTGCCTAGAGCGGATCTGAAAGCTTCGCGTCGGAGAATGTCCCACTGAGGTCGAGCGAAAACTCATAGCCCATATCCGTCGCTTGATCAGCGATCGCGCTGGCAATGACCGGGGCCGTATTCGTCGGAGTTGTGACGACCGCAACCGTCGTGGCCGGCGTCGAGTTTCCATCGCCGCCTCCGCAACCTGCCAAAGCCAGCGCCGCAATGGCAAATGTCGTTTGAATCTTCATCTCGCAATTTCCCACAACGCAGCACTCTTCTAAGACGAGTCGTCGTCAGGAATCCGTCTTTCGCATTGTATTAATTAGGTTTTATAGCATTTTTCGCGGAAATTATCGACGTCTCAGCGTATCGAATTTGAGCGATTTCATTCGGATATTTTCAATTGAAATGCGTCTTAATAGAAGCGGGGATCCAATTCTAACCGCGCGGTGGGAACGTCTCGATGAACTTGGGTTGGAACACTGTAATTCACGTGATCGTGTTCCAGGCGGCACTCGCTTTTTACTATTTGATTTGGCCCGCGCTCAGCAAAGGATCGGTCTGGCTGTTAGGCCGATTGGCCAATTACCTACCGTCGCCTGAGCCACCCGAAATCGAAAAACCGCGCGCCTATCGCGGGAACTGGCGTGACGCACAATATCAACGCACCAGCGCCTCAGACGGCTCAGAACGGCAAGAGCACCGAAAACAGAAAATGGGAAAAGCCCGTGCGAAAGATGTGCTCAAGGCGAAGCACTTGCATCTGCTGGGCCTGAGTGAGCCCGCCCACCTGATGGATATCAAGGCCGCCTATCGCTCAATGGCCCGGACATATCATCCCGACCGTTACGCTGCCGGCGATCACAGCGATGCAAAACGCACCGCAGCAGCAAAGAAAATGCGGCAGATCAATGAAGCCTATGACTGGCTTTGCGCCAACGCCTAGATTTCCTGATTATAGGCACCGATCTCGGGATATTTCGCGAGGCGCGGTTTCACTTCTTCACGGAACAAGGCGACCATGTCTTCTTCAGAGCGCATACTCTCCACCACAACCGCGAATTCTGGTTTGTTGGAACTGGCACGCGCCAGGACCCAGGAGCCGTCTTCGAGCGTAACGCGGGCACCATTCACAGTGTTTACATCAACCACTTTGCGGCCAAGAATTTCAGTACCCAGAAGGCCCTTATACTCTTCGACAATCCGCTCAATCACGTCATACTTAATCTCATCGGCGCAATGCGGCGACATGGTCAGCGACGTAAACGCGACGCCGAGCTCGCCTTTCAAGTCGGCCATGGTTTTGTCCGGATTGCGATCAAGCATTTCCAGGATCGCCTTGGCAGCAATCAAACCATCATCATAGCCAAGACCAATTGGCGGTCGGAAAAAGAAGTGACCTGACTTTTCAAACCCGGCCAGCGCATCAAGGTCTGTTGTCCGGCGTTTGATATAGGAATGGCCGGTTTTGTAATAATCGACTGTTGAGCCATTCGCTTCCAGAACCGGGTCCGTTTTATACAGCCCGGTCGACTTCACATCGACGACAAATTTGGCGCCGGGATATTCGTTTGAAAGATCACGCGCCAACATCAGGCCAATCTTGTCAGCGAAAATTTCTTCACCCGTATTATCAACCACGCCGCAGCGATCGCCGTCACCATCAAAGCCAAGCGCGATATCCGCGCCATGTTCTTTCACAGCCTCTGCCATTGCGTGCAGCATCGCCGCGTCTTCTGGATTGGGATTATATTTCGGGAACGTGTTGTCGAGATTGCAATCCATTTCAATCACGTCGACCCCCATCGCCCGCAAAGCCTGAGGCGCGAAGGCACCGGCGGTGCCGTTGCCGCACGCCGCGATGACTTTTAGCGGCCGTTTGATTTGAACGCCCTCAGCGACGCTTTCGACATAGCGGTCGAGCATACCATCAACGCGGAAATGCCCACCGCCAGCGCGTGGCTGGAAGTCGCCGTTCAGGACGATTTCTTTCAAGCGACCCATTTCGTCTGGTCCAAATGTGAGCGGCCGGTTGGCGCCCATTTTAACGCCGGTCCAGCCATTTTCATTGTGGCTGGCCGTAACCATGGCGCAGCACGCGCAATCGAGCTCAAACTGGCTCCAATAGACCATTGGCGACAGCGCCAGACCGATGTCCAGAACTTCGCAGCCGCCTTGGACCATGCCGAGGATCAGGGCGTTCTTGATAGGTTGGCTGATCGATCGAAAGTCATGCCCAGTGACGACTTTCGGCTCAACACCCAACTCGTGGAACAGAGTTGCCATACCAAGACCAAGCGCTTGCACGCCTGTCAGATTCAGCTCCGGTGCTTTTTCATGTCCGATGCCATTGAACCACCATCGCGCATCATATTCTCGAAAACCGGTTGGTTTCACCAAGGGCATAATTTCAAATTCGAGTGTATTCGGTGCGATGTCCGCTCGCGGTTTAGGCAACATGTGTAACGTCCTGATGCAATATTTTCCCCTAAGGGGCGTTGTGCAGACTGCACCGCAATAAGCAAGCCAAATTAATCATAGAAGGGCTTCGTTTCAGGCCAAACTGAGCGCTTCAAACGCCCTCAGACGACGCCTTCCAACGATAAGCCCCTACGCTGAGCATGACAGAGATCACGGACATGATCAGCGCCAGACCAGCATTCCCCGTCCACCCCCAGACCTCATAAGCACTGGTGCCAAGCCAGCTGGCAATGCCGCCGCCCAGGAACATGAAAACGATATAAATCGTCATTAATCGTGTGCGGATCTGGGGCGCCTCGTTCAGGAACGTCATGCGGCCGGTCACATCCAGCACCGGACCGAAAACATTGGTGATGACGATCGGGATGACCAATAACCAGAGGCTATGTCCAAACAGCAGGAAAAGCAGCACACCGCTGCATTGAAACCCGACAAGAATTGCGCGCGCTTTTCGCGCGCCGATCCGGTCGGCCCAGGCGCCAAATCGCGGCGTCGTCACAAGGTTCAGTAAGGCGAGCAAAGCCAGATATCCGACGATATCGACACCATATCCCATTTCAGGGCTGGTCAAATGCAAGCCCAGCCCCAGCCAGATCGCAATAAAAATGCCGAAATTAAGCGCCTGAATCGTGCCAGACAGCAGAATTTCAGGATGCGCTCTGATGATCGGGAACATCGAGGCGATCAGCCCCAGATAGCTCGATTCCTGCGTCGCTGCCGATTTCAATTCGCGGCGATCCATTGTCATCGGCAACAGGATCGCCACGATCAGCATCAGACCGGTTGCGATATAATACACGGTCCGCCAACCGAAATACTCCGCCACCACGCCTGCGCCGGCCCTGGCTGCAAGGATACCGCCAATAATCCCAGTGGTCAGAATAGCCGTGACTTTGCCAAGCTCTTTCGGATCGACCCGTTTCGAGGCGTAAGTCGGCAACAGATACGGCGCGATGGTGACAAATCCTAGCAAAGTCGAGCCAATCAGAAAGAGACGAAAGTCCGACGAAAACGTCATCACGGCCATGGACAGAAATTGTCCGACAACAAATATCCCGGTCAGCGTGCGATTGCTAAACCGGTCGCCAAGCGGCAGCAGCAAGAATATGCCGAGCGCCAGCGCGATCTGATTAAAAGCCGGAACCAGCCCGATCGTGGACGAACTGACGCCGAAATCTTCAGCGACACGCGCAATAATCGGATGAATGTAATAGGCATTCGCCGTCACCACGCCGGACGCCAGCGTCAGAATCCAAACTTGCTGGCGGCTCAAGTAAGATTGTGGTGGTTCGGAAGGCGGCGCAGTGGTCACACAGCAAGTCTAAAGCCTTGCATCACAGAGTGGAAAGCCTGACGCGACGCGAGTCGGTGGCCTCGGTCAGAAACGCCGCAATCCACTGGCCAACCAGATCATTATCGACGGGGGTCTCAAGGCTGCGTTCGGCTTCGTCGACCATTTCGACGCTGAGGCGGGTGCCTTTTCGAACGCCGTACAAGGCGCAGGAAAAGCCAGGACTATATTCCGGATGGCCCTGAAAGCTGATTGCATTTGCGTCCGGATAGGCCAGCGCCGCAAACGGACAGAACGCGTTGCCGCCAAAGCGTTCGGCGCCAGGGGGTAGGCTGAGAACCTGATCCTGATGACTGACACCAAGACTGAACTCGAACGGCGCCGCTGCGCCCATCCAGGTCTGCGGTGCGACAATATCATAGACATGCCGGCCGATGCCCCAACCTTTGTCGGATTTGGCGACATTTGCCCCAAGCGCATGCGCAATTGCCTGATGCCCGAAACAGATCCCCACTTGCGGGGTCTGCGCCTTTGCGGCCTGGCGGATGAAGTCCATGAGCGGCGCCATCCAGGGTGGATTTTCATATACGCCTGCCGGGGATCCTGTGATCAGTATCGCATCGAGACCCGCCGGATCAGGCAAGGCTTCCCCTTCCGACAGCGCCACCGCGTCATAGATCCAACCTGGCAGAAACGGGTTCAGCAAATCCTCGAACATGGCCGGATAGAGTGGCCAGTCGCCGACAATTTTCTCAGGCGGACGCCCAGTTTCAATTATGGTCAGCGTGCTCACGGGGCATGTGTCTCCGCCGCGTCAAGCCTATTCGCCGCCCATGCATCAACCCAGGCATGAACCCGTTGTTCCAACGCATCGAGCGGCATGGCGCCAGCGCCGAGGACAACATCGTGAAATTCGCGAATGTCAAAGTCCTCGTTCATCGCGTCTTTGGCATATTGTCTGAGTTCGAGAATTTTCAGCTCGCCGACTTTGTAAGCGGTGGCCTGTCCGGGCCAGCCAATATAGCGCGTCACTTCAGTCTTG
>CAYGUD010000050.1:0-3016 GCA_964352865.1 uncultured Hyphomonas sp. | reverse complement strand
GAAGGCCTGTATCCGCGACAAGACGGCACGCCCGCCACATCTCGTAAGATAGCTGGCCAAACCGCTCATAAGGCGTGCGATAGAAACCGGCTTCCCCAGCGAGTTTCTCTGCGTACAGCCCCCAGCCCTCGCCAAACGCCGTGGCGTAGTAAGATTTACGAAACTCGGGCACGTCTTCCAGTTCCTGTGCCAACGCGATCTGTAAATGATGCCCGGGCACGGCTTCATGCGCCGACAAAGCCGGCAATTCGTAAAGCGGGCGCTGGTCGAGTGCGTATGTATTGACGAGATAAGTCCCCGCAATCCCTTTCTCAGCATCGCCGCCCGAATAGCGCCCGGTTGTATAACCTGGCGCAATCGCAGCCGGAACGGCTTCAACACCATAAGGCAGGCGCGGCAGCGTTTTGAAATAGCGCGGCAAGATCGCATCCAGACGCTTGCTCATTTCCGACGCCTTTTCGAGCAATTGCTCCGGTGTCTCGGCATAGAATTGCGGGTCGGTTCGCAAGAAAGCGATGAAGTCCTCGAACGTGCCTTCAAAGGCCAGTTCAGCAATCACATTTTCCATTTCACTGCGAATGCGCGCGACTTCGGATTGACCCAGCTGATGAATGTCTTCCGGCGAATAGCCCGCGCCAGCGGTATGAAAGGCCACAGCAACGTCATAGGGCTCGCGGCCGCCATCCAGCGTTACCAGGCCCGGTTCCGTCCGGGCCGCTGGCGCATATTCTGTTTCCATGAAATCCAGCAGGTCTGCATAGGCTGCAATTGCCCGCGTCACAGCGGTGCGGCCTTCATTCCGCAAGAGCAGGATTTCGGCTTTGCTGAGGTCTGAGGCGTCCAGAGATTCAAATGGCATAAACAGCGTGCTCTCTGTCGGATCATCGACAATTTGTACCCGGATCTGATCGATCGACGTGTCGAGGGGGTCGCTATATTGTGTCCAGCCGGTTGCGATGCCGCGACGCATATTCCCGATTTGCTGCTCAAAATAACGTGGCAGGTCGTTCAAACGGTCAATCCAGGCTTCGGCTTTGGCTCTGGTGTTCAATCGTGTCCGCATCGCCGCATAAGACGGCACAGCGAAAAAGCCCCAATCGCCAGTGAACGGTATGCGTCCCGTATCATAAGTGTTGGCATCGACATGAGCCTGCAAAAGGTGGCGCAAGATCGCCACTTCCGGCCCGTCGCTCGCATCACTCAGCCCGTTCAGAGCCGCCAGCATCTGGGCCGCTGATTCAGCCCGCGATTCGACATAGGCCGGGCTGACAACGCTCCAGCTGCGCGGCGCTTCACCTCTGGCCTTCGCGGCCTCTTCCGGATCTCCGGCGCGATCAAATGCTTCATATTGCTGGATGATGTCATCCAGCGTCTGTGCGAAAGCGGACGGCGCCGCTACCAGTAACACAGCGCTGGCGGCGATTGTTCGAAAGACTGTAAACGACATTGTGACGATCCATTATTGCAAGCCCGGAAAATACACATGTTCAGCGAGATCTGGAAACCCACATCATCTGCAGCCTTCCTTCACGCAGCGGCATATAGCTTTGTGATGATTTCGAGAGCTTGCTTCGCGTTGACAGGCTATTCGACGCGCTTAAGAACGGCGCGCAAGCAAAGTTATTTGCACGGAGACTCAATATGGCTGGACAGGGACGGGCTGACCCACGCCCGCTATCGCCTCATGTACAGATCTGGAAATGGCACTGGACCATGGCCGGATCGATATTTCACCGGGTATCCGGGGTTGGCTTATATGGCGGCGCATTCCTAATTGGCGCCTGGCTGATCGCACTCGCGACCGGACCAGAAGCATATGCTTTCGTCGAAGCAATCGCGTTTAGCCTGCCAGGCCAGATCCTGCTCTTCCTGTGGTCGATGGCCGTTCTTTACCACTTCGCCAACGGCCTGCGCCACCTGATCTGGGATGGCCCGATGGTTGGCTTCTCGCCCGGACTTGCGAGCCTCTGGTCAATGTTCAATTTCGCCTTCGCGATTATCGGTGCAGCAGCCATCTGGTCGCTGGCATCGTTCTATTAGGAGCCTGAAGATATGACGACGAGTGCAAAAACCATTCGCGGCCTTGGCTCTGCTGGTACCGGCACCCAGCATCACATTCGCCAACGGGTCACTGCCCTGGCTCTGCTCTTTCTGGTGCCCTGGTTTGTCTATTCAATCATTCACGCCTGCAAGGCAGGTTATGAAGGTGCGCTGACCTGGGTCGCACATCCGGTGAATGCAATTTTGCTGATTTTGACCCTGTGTGCGGCGCTTTATCACATGCGCCTAGGTATGCAGGTCGTCATCGAAGACTACATCGCCAAGAGCGGCACACGCCAAGCGCTTCTGATATTGAATACGTTTGCTGTATTCGCCCTGGCCGCAGCGACGATTTTGTCGGTGCTAAAAATCTGGTTCACGGCAGGCGCCTAAGGCGCTGGCTCGGAGAGGTAAAAGATGAGCGATTATAAATTCGTCGATCACACATATGACGTTGTTGTTGTCGGCGCTGGAGGATCCGGTCTGCGGGCAGCCCTGGGCGCGGCGCAAGCTGGCTTGAAAACAGCCTGTATCACGAAAGTCTTCCCGACCCGCTCGCACACTGTGGCGGCGCAGGGCGGAATTGCGGCATCACTCGGCAATATGGGCCCAGATAGCTGGCAGTGGCATATGTATGACACGGTCAAAGGCTCCGACTGGCTCGGCGATCAGGATGCGATTGAGTATCTCGCGCGCGAGGCGCCGCAAGCCGTCTATGAGCTTGAGCATTGGGGCATGCCGTTCAGCCGCAATGAAGATGGCAAAATCTACCAACGTCCATTTGGTGGTCACACCACGGAAATGGGCTCAGGTCCGCCCGTTCAGCGTACTTGCGCCGCGGCCGACCGGACCGGCCATGCCATGCTGCACACGCTGTATGGTCAGTGCGTCAAAGAAGATACCGAGTTCTTCATTGAGTATTTCGCGCTTGACCTGATCATGGATGAGGAAGGCGTCTGCCGCGGCGTGACCGCCT
>CAYGUD010000049.1:0-11310 GCA_964352865.1 uncultured Hyphomonas sp. | reverse complement strand
GTCGTTCTATATCCGCGATCTTCAACGGCTTCACCGGATCACCCTTTTCAATCCGCCCCATGACAAAGAATGGCGCGCCCAGGGCCACGGTTTCGGTTTCCAGGAACAAGGCTTCCGGGACGGGCAAATCGCGTTGCCCATACGCGCTCTTGATCGCTGCAAACTCGACCCGGCGCTCGGTGTCAATCAGACTATCGGGCGGGTCGCGGCGCAGGATCAGGCCTTTGACCTTTGGTCCCGTCGCGTCTTCATAAGCCAGGTCAATCGAATAGGTCTGCCGACTGGCCCCGCCATGTATGCGGCTAATCTTAGAGATCGTTACGTTGCGCGCGCCCGGCAAACGCGTTTCAGCATAGACAGCGAACTTTGCCGCAAGCTCAGATTCAAGCATCAACGACATCCTTCCAACCACTTGGCGCGTGCGGACCAAGAGCGAGTTGTTCGAGAATGCCGATGCCTTCGCTGGCCTCTCCATTCGGGCCTTTATGCGTGGCTTTGACGATGGCCTGAATGTGCAGATTGTCTGGCTGCTGCCAGGGCAGATTATCCGGGGTGAGATCTTCGCGCGTCACCGACATATCACCGCGATACGTGCCATGGGCCATGCTTGGATGGCCATAGCCAATGCCTTTCATCATGAATGTCGATAGCGGCTCATAAGACACTTCGTGTTGCCCGCCTTGTCCGTCTTCAACTTGCAAGACAGCTTTTTCCGCTCGGCGTGTGCCATTGCGCCAGGTGACATCCATTTTTGGGCGATTGAGGTGCAGCAATCCATCCGACCCGGCGCCGTCCATGGCGAGCACGGATCTTGTGTTCCAAGCGCCGCCTGCGCCATCTTCATTGACGTGGAAGTAGAGCGACAGATTGGGGAAATTGATTGGCGCCCAGAGCCAGTAAAATTGCGGCAGCTGCTGTGGCAGAACGGGCTGCTCGTCACGCTGGCCAATCGGGCGAACGCCCCAGCTGCGGTCACGGGTGCCAAGGAAGTCTTTGACCTCGACCGTTTCGCCATCGGCGCTGAGCGACCCTTGCCAATGACCGTTCTGCGTCATCCGGGTGCAGTCAATCAACATGCGCGGGCCCTGGCGATACGTGAAGCGCGGCTCTTCGATTGGGAAATGTCGGCCCGTGAACTGAACATCGAGGGCAATGCCGTCTGTTTCTTCGAGGCGCAAACGGATGCTCTTAAGTGGCTCAATAACTTCAACGCTGAGCGGGCCAACTTGCGTGTCCATACGCTCCATCCCCAGCAGGCGCGAGACATGGATCGATTTCTGTACGCCGTCCTTGAGGATCGAGACTGCGCCGTCCATGACATTCAAATGCGGATAAACCCCAAATGCCGCGGCAAAGAACACCGAACCATCGGCTGAATATCCATTGAAGAAAAAGCGGTCATAGAAGTTTCGATCAGAGCCGCTGAATGCAACCGGTTCCGGGGTCTGGTGAATTGGGTATTCATCACCTTTGGTGAGCATGGAAATAACCTCCCGTGGCGTGATCTCTTTTCGGATCCGCGTCTGTCTGTAGGTTGGCCTTCAAGACAAGCAGGCGTCAATGCCTGTCGGAGGGAAAACATGGCCAGCAAAGTCTCAACCGATGATGTGAATGCGTTTTACGATTCTGTCTTCCAGGGCAGCGGAGACGCCGAGCGCGTGCTCGAAGTCCGCGAGAATTATGCCCGCGTCCGCCAGCCGGTCGATAAAAGCAATATCCGTCCCGGCGGCTATATTAATGGCCCAACGCAAATGGCGATTGCGGATAGCGCCGCCTATATCGCCGTGTTCACGCGGATCGGAATCACGCCAATGGCCCTGACCAGCAATCTCAGCATCAATTTCATGCGGCCCTGTATTGGCGAAGCTGTCATCGCCGAGGCGCATTTGCTCAAACTCGGCAAGACGCTGGCGGTTATCAGCGTCGACATCCGTGCAGAGGGCAGCGACAAAGTCTCAAGCCATGCCGTCGTCAATTACTCCATTCCGCTTGAGGTGCAGGCATGATCACAGGTCTTGGCGCGCTTGCTGGATTGATCGCCGTCGCCCTCGGCGCGTTTGGCGCGCATGCACTGTCCGGCGGGTTCAGCGATACCCAGATTGGCTGGTGGGAAACCGCGACGCTCTATTTGCTTGTCCATGCCGCGCTGGTGACAGCCCTTTCAGCAGCTGACGCCGCCCGGTTCGGCACTGCGGCTCTGGTCATGCTGTTGGGCGCCGCTTTGTTTGCCGCGACGCTATACGCCATGGCGCTTGGCGCGCCGCGCTGGTTTGGAGCGATCACGCCGATTGGCGGATTGGGCATGCTGGCAGGCTGGGCGATGATTGCCTGGAAAGCCCTAAAAGCCTGACCTCGCGAAACCCTTTTCTATCCGCGCCGGCGGGCGTATCACCAGCGCAAAGTCTAGACATTCAAGGGAGGCTCAGATGAGCTTGTTCGATCTTTCAGGAAAATCTGCGATCATCACCGGATCATCGCGCGGCATCGGAAAAGCGATTGCCGAACAGTTCGCAGCTGCGGGCGCCAACGTCACGATCAGCTCACGCAAACCCGGCCCCTGCCAGGAGGTCGCCAGCGCGCTGAACGACAAGCACGGAGACGGCACAGCGATCGCGGTTCCGGCCAATATCTCGTCCAAGGAAGAGCTGCAGCGCATGGTCGACGCGACCAATGAAGCGTTCGGCAAAATCGATATTGTCGTCTGCAACGCCGCCTCCAATCCTTATTATGGCCCAATGGAAGGCATTTCGGATGATGCGTTCGAAAAGATCCTTTCGAACAACATTATCTCTAATCACTGGCTGGTTCAGATGTGCGTCCCGCAAATGCGCGAGCGTAAAGAAGGCTCGGTGATCATTGTCAGCTCGATTGGCGGCCTGCGGGCGTCGCCCGTGATCGGGGCTTACAATATTTCCAAAGCCGCTGACTTCCAGCTGGTGCGTAACTTGTCGGCTGAGTATGGCCCGGACAATGTCCGCGTCAACGCGATCGCGCCTGGCCTGATCAAGACCGATTTCGCGCGTGCCTTGTGGGAAAATCCGGACACGCTGAAACGCGCCACTTCCACGACGCCGCTACGCCGGATTGGTGAGCCGGTCGAAATTGCTGGCGCCGCGGTCTATCTGGCTTCAGATGCCGGCAGCTTCATGACGGGTCAGATGATGGTGGTCGATGGCGGCCAGACGGTGGTCTGATATGCCCGAGATGATTGTCCCGGAGAGCCTCAAGGACCGAACTGACCAAATGCAATTTGCGCCCGCCGTCCGGGCGGGTGACATGGTCTTTTGTTCCGGTGTTATTGCGGCGCTCAACGAAGGTGAAGACGCCACTGACGAAGCCTATTTTCGCGCGACTGACGAGGCCTTCGCCGAGATTGATATGATCCTAAAAGAAGCCGGCGGCAGCATGGCTGATGTCGTCGACATGACTGGCTATCACGTCGATTTCAATGCCCACCTGATGCCAGTCATGCAAGCCAAGGCGAAATGGATGCCAGGTCCATTCTTCTCCTGCTATACGCTGATCGGGATCTCGTCCCTGTTCAATCCGCTCGGCTTCGTTGAGCTCAAAGCCCGGGCCTATATTCCGGAATGACGCGAACAGAACTCTCTGAAGAGCAAAAATTCTTTTTCGATCGACTGAAATCGAATGAATGGGAAAAGCCTGCTGGGATCAAGAATCTCGGCATCCGGCCTGAGGAATGGCTGAAAGAGGTCCGCTATGGCTTCGTTCACTATGAATGGCCGAATAGCGGCGATCGCGACATTTCCGACGGCCGCGTGTTTGGCGGCTGGGTCGCAGGCTTTAGCGATCATATCGTCTCGATGTGTATGGCCTCCGCCCTGGAAGATGGCGAGTGGTTCACCACCACGGAATTGCAGACCCGGATCTTTCGGCCGGTGCCGCATGGCCTGATCACGATTGAAGGGCGTCTGGTCTCACGCGGCCGCACCACAGGCTTTGTCGAAGCCGACTGGCGCGATGAAAAAGGCCGCCACCTGGTCCGCGTCAGCGCCGCCAAAGCAATCCGCACACGGGCAGAATTGGGGATGGCGTAAGCGCCTTCAGCGCTTGTTTCGGACCGCTCGCAACAACCCATCAACCACTGGCGCGGCTATCTTAGCCGCCGTTTTCAGCTCCAGCCGATCCAGATTGATTGGCAAAGCAAGCGCGCCATGCACGCCGGACCAAAGCACTTGTGTGAGTACTACCGGGTCGCCATCGACAATTTGCCCTGCGGCCTGACCCTGCTCAATCGCCTCTCTTAATACAGTCGGAAAGGCAAAATTGCTGAGCGGTTGTTTTTCCGGCGTTTCCAGCGCGGTCGGGCGCACAAACATCAACGTGCCGCGATAGAGGTCATCCTGTTCAAGGCCGAAAGCGATATACGCCTCGAGCAAAGCCTGTACGCGCTTAATCGGATCCGCATGCTGAGCGGCGACGGATTGGAACGCCTTTTCCTGCTCAGCCACACGGCCGGTCCATAGAGACTGCATCAACCCAGCCAGGTCGCCAAAATAGGAATAGATGGTCCCGACAGACACGCCGGCTTTGGTCGCGACGGCGCGCGCCGAGATCGCGGCGATGCCTTTTGCACGATACAAATCAGCGGCAGCCGATTGGATCGACCGCCGCACAAGTTTGCGTTGCTCTGGTGTTGCCTTGGGCCGTGCCATAAGGCGGTTTAGGCGGCTTTAGCGACCTGACGCAAGTTCATTTCGGTTTGCAGGGCCGAGAGCGGCTCGTTCAGACGCTCTTCCCATTTGCCAAAATTGATATTGGTCGAGTTGCGACCATAATACCAACCATCGACAAAGGCATCCATTGACGGCACCACGCCTTTGGGCGCGACCAGCGCTGTATGCCCCATCGTCACAGCGAGACGAATGGCGTGATACGGGGAGCGCATTTGTGACAGATAATATGAGGCCAGCGCCAGCTCGCCCGGAATTGTCGCGCCATAGCCTGTGAGCACGTGCATGAAATCATGCAGCTGTGTCCCACGGATCGACATATAAGCCATCTCTTCCGGCATCCGTTTCAGCTTGCCTGATGACATCAGCTGTTTCTGGAACACACGGTAATCGCGGCCGAAATTCTCCATCAGATTATTCTCGACCACGAAGTCGCGATAGGCAGCACCAAGCGATCCTGGTGGGCAATCCTTGAGGTCTTCGACGACCATCGGCTCAGCGATATAGCGCTCACGGATGAAGTCATCCGCGCCCGGAATGGCGTGAAACTCTTCCATATAGGCGTCGATGGCTTCCGTCGTTGCCACTTCCCACCAGTCATTGATCAAAAAATAGACGCCGTAATCCAGCGGGCGATCGACCGCGATCATGAATTTCTCGGCGAAGGCGCGGTCCACGATTGGCGGCTTTCCAGTGATAGGTCCTGGCATGTTTTTCTCCTCAATTTCGCTCTGTGTAGCACAGAGACTCCATTTTGTGAACACGTTCATTTAATTACTTGCGCACGCCGCCTCTATTCGCCTTGTAAATCATATTGACAGGCATGGTGTTTTATTTATTATTACCGTTATGCCAAAAATAGTTGATCATGAAGAACGTCGCCGCGCCATTGCCTCTGCCGCTGTGGATGCAATTGCCACCAACGGACTGAGCGCGGTCAAGCTGACGGATATTGGCCGTATGGCGGGTGTGACGACGGGATCCATCGCCCACTATTTCGCCGACAAGGATGCGGTGCTTGCGGCGGCGCTGGAAGAAGTCTGCACGCGCCTGTTCATTGAAATTGGCACACCAAATAGTCCGCCAACACTGCGGGACATTGCCGACGCCCTTCCGACGAGTGATGAAAAGCGCAAGGAATGGAAAGTCTGGCTGGCCTATTGGGGCCGCGCCACGCACGCGCCTGCGCTGGCGCAAATTCACCGTCAGTATTATGCTGAGATCGAAACCGCCGTGGCTGAGAACCTGGGAGGCACCCATCCTGACCCGCACCTCGCCGCTGCCGCCATCATCGCCGCTGTCGACGGTGTCGGCACGCGCGCCACGCTGGAGCCAGATCTCTGGCCAGAAGATCGCCAGGTCGCTTTGTTGAGCGTGCTCATTTCGCCCATCATGGCGTCGCTCACGCCGCCCAGCCCAACCAGTTAAGGGAGCACATCATGCCATTGAAATATTTACCCGCCGATACGAAGCCAGAAATGTTGGAAGAGGCGTTGAAATCAGATGGCGCTTGTATTGTGGAAGGCCTGCTATCCGCTGATCAGCTGGCCAAGATGAAACGCGAATGCATGCCCTATATCGACGCGACAGATACCGGGCGCGACGATTTTACGGGCCGCAAGACGACTCGAACCGGCGCTCTGGTAGCCCGTTCAGAAGCTTGCCGAGATGCGGTCATGAACACAACAATCGTTAGCGGCGCGAAGCGTTTCCTGGCGCCATATTGTGAGACCATCCAACTTCACCTGACGCAATTCATTCGTATCCAGCCGGGCCAGGAGCTTCAGCCGCTGCACCGCGACCGTCTCGCCTGGGGCGGCTATCTATTGCCGACACTGGAGCCGCAGTTCAACACGATATGGGCGATCACGGATTTCACCAAAGAGAATGGGGCGACCAATGTCATCCCGGGCTCGAACACCTGGGCTCCGGAGCGCAAACCCAGCCGGGACGAAGTCGAGTATGCTGAAATGGAAGCCGGGTCTGTGCTGGTCTATTCCGGGTCCGTCGTGCACAGCGGCGGCGCCAATGTGTCTGACGCTGATCGGATCGGCTTGAACATTACGTACGCCCTTGGATGGCTGCGCCAGGAAGAAAATCAGTACCTCTCCTGCCCGCCCGAAATCGCCAAGGATTTTGATCCGGAACTACAAGCCATGCTGGGCTATGCGATGGGTTCTTATGCGCTTGGCTATTTCACGCCGCCCGTCGCCCCTGGAAAAGGCCCGGAAGTCGTGCCCCCGGAATTCCTGTTCAATGGAAAAGTCGCGTCATGGGGCGATGATTTGTACGAAAAGACGGCGGCCCGGGCTGTAGACGGGGCGGTCTAGTTCAGGCCCGCTTGTCTTTCGGTGAGCCGAGAGAAATGTGCGAGGTAATCGAACTGACTTGCGGCAAGACGCCGAGAATATTGGCGTGAAAGTCCTTGTAAGCCGGCAAATCCGCCACTTCGACGCGCAGCAAATATTCCACCACGCCTGTGATATTATGGCACTCGCGCACTTGCGGTGCGGCTTCCATCGCGCGCTCAAAGGCCCGTGCATCCTTGGACAGATGCGCTGACAGGCCGACCATCACAAACGCGGTGATGCCGGCGCCGAGCTTTTCGCGATCAAGCACGGCGCGATAACCTTTGATCACGCCAGAACGTTCCAATTCCTGCACCCTGCGCAAACAGGCCGACGGTGACAGTCCGACGCGCGCCGCAAGATCAATATTGCTGATCCGGCCGTCGCCCTCAAGCACACGCAATATATTCGCGTTTATGGCATCCACATCCATCATATATTGTGCTTATCACAAGTTTATCAGCTTATTAAGTGGGATATTGCGTCATTCTTCCGGTATTATTGTGACAACAGCGCGCAGGAGAAAGCAATGTTGCACTTAGCCGATTATGACATGTCACCAGAGCGCGGATTTTTGTCGCGCCACAATGCTGATGAGGTCCAACTGGACGGCGAGCTCAGCATTGTCCGGACCGTTGCTTTGTCTCTGCCAGACTGGTTGCCGACTGGCCGCGTGCGGCAATTGCTGCGCGACCGACTGCCTTTCATCGACCTGGCAACGACCGAGCTGAGCGATGCCGAAGCGCGGATGTGCATGGTGCATTACTCTTTCATGGTGCAAGCCTATGTCTGGGGCGAGCCGCAAGCGCCTGACATACTGCCGCGCAATCTGGCCGTTCCGATGGTCGCGCTGGCTGATCGTCTCGGGCAACAGCCATTGCTGCCATATTCCGGCTATGTGCTGGATAATTGGGGTCTGATCGACAAGGACCGGCCGATTGACCTCGACAATATATTCATGATTCAGAATTTCCTGAACGGGCAGGATGAAGCCTGGTTCGTACTGATCCATGTCGCAATCGAAGCCGCTGCCGGCAAAGCCCTCGCAGCATTCGGCCCAGTCGTCGAAGCCAGCAATGCCGGTGATATCGCCAAAACGCGCGAATTGCTCGAAAGCATGGGCGCGACCTGGAAGACGATCAATGCGATCTTCGACCGGATGCCGGAACGCTGCGACCCCTACATCTATTTCGAGCGGGTACGGCCATATATTCACGGCTGGCGCGATAATCCGGCACTGCCTGATGGGATCATCTATGAAGGCGTCGAGCGCTTTGGCTCAAAGGCACAAGCCTTTCGCGGCCAGACCGGGTCTCAATCGTCGATTGTGCCTGCCATGGACGCGTTGATGGGCGTCGGGCATGCAACCGACCCGCTGCGGGAATATCTCGACCAGCTTCACATTTACCGCCCACCGGCGCATCGCCGTTTCATTGACGACACGCGCGCCGCCAGTCGCTTGCGCGCTTTTGTCGAACAGGCTGATGATCGCGCTCTGACCGATGCTTACAACACGATCATTCAGGCCATGGCGGATTTCCGCACGCGCCACCTCGAATATGCGGCGAGCTATATCAACAAGCAGAACCGCAACGCCTCTGGCAATGACACAGATGTCGGCACTGGCGGCACGCCATTTATGCGGTATTTGAAAAAGCACCGTGACGAGACGTCAGCGCGCTTGATCAGCTCAGCGGCGAATGCGGCTTGATCGGGATTGATCGGGATTGATTGATTCGCGTTTCCGCGCGCGCCCCTCACCAACCCACCCTCAAGCGTTTGAGCGACTGGATGCCGACAATAGCGGTACGCTGGTTCGGTCTGAGCTTCTGTTCCGCGTATCCAGGCCCTCACAATCACAACGCAGCGGATCGTCAGAGGAAGTTCAGCCGTCGGAAGGCAGAGGCCGCGGTCGCCCGCGCTAGCGCGCCGTCAGAGCAATCCTTCAGCCTTTAGCCGCGCTTCGAATCCCGCAGCGCCCTGGAAATGATGCGCCTTGATGCCGAGCGCTTCAGCGGCGTCGCAATTATTCTCACGATCATCCACGAACAAGACGTCGCCCGGATCAGGATTGCCCATCCGGGCGAGCGCAATTTCATAGATTTTTCGCTCTGGCTTGACGGTCTTCTCAGCCCCAGAGACGATGACATCGCGCAGCAATTTGATCATTGGAAACGCATCAAACGTCATTTGAGCGGTCTCAGCCGGGATATTCGACAATCCATAAAGTGGTACGCGCGCTTCTTCGAGACGCGCCATGAGCGGCGGCATACCGGGAACATAGCCTTCGAACATATCCAGCCAGCGCGTGCGCCAGGCTTTGATTTGCATCTCATAATGCGGGTATTTGGCGATTAGCGGCCTTGCATTGTCAGCCATAGAAACGCCGCGATCATGCTCAAGATGCCAATCCATGTTGCAGATATCGCGTACAAAAACTTGCGCTTCCGCTTCGCTATCGAAGAGGTCGCGATACAGCTTAATTGGTTGCCAATCGACAACCACATGCCCAAGGTCGAAAAGAACTATACGAGCGCTCAAACCAAATGAGGCTCAACTGTTCATCTCAGACTCAGCCCTGCTTTGCTTTGAAGCGAGGATCAGTCTTGTTGATGATATAGGTCCGGCCACGGCGGCGAACGACCTTGCAGTCACGATGACGCGACTTGAGTGCTTTGATCGAGGATTTCACTTTCATGACATTGGCCCAAACGTTAGAACAGTATTTACGAAAGCGCGGGACATACACACCGGGTCAGGCCGAGTCAATCACGGCATACAGACGAATGCGCCAAAGGGGACGTGCAATGAGTGACTTTTTGATGAGGCGGCCATTATACGGTCTGCTGGCCTGCGCTGCGCTGATGACAGCCTGCGCCGCAACGCCGCAAACGGGCGAGCCAAATGTCAATTCCGGGACCGGGTCAAATACAGGCGGCGGTTCGCCAGTGGCAACGCCTGCTGTGGCGCCATTTGCGGCGTCCGGGAATGCGCGCATGGATGCGTGGCGCGCCGATTTTGCCGCGCGCGCTGTTGCGGCCGGGCGGGATCCGGCGATTGTTCATTCAACCCTGCAAGGGATCTCGCCGCTCGATCTCTATCTCGGCGATGATGCCAGTATTGCGAAGACAGATGTCGCCGACCAGGCTGAATTCGCCAAGCCGATCTGGGACTATGTCGACTCAGCGGTAACCGAGGGTCGCAAATCGCGGGGCGCCGAGCGCCTGAACGAGATGGTCGCGGTTTTTGACCGAATCGAAGCGGCTTATGGCGTCGATCGCGAAGCGATCACCGCAATCTGGGCGATGGAGACCAATCTCGGCTCCTATATCGGCAATTTCGACGCCGCGAACACGTTAGCGAACATGGCCGTCGAAGGCCGCCGGCAAACCTTTGCCGAGCGCGAATTGACCGCGCTAATGAAAATCCAGGAGCGCGGCGACGTGAACCGCGATGATCTGATATCCGGCTGGGCCGGCGCGATGGGCCAGACCCAGTTCATGCCGTCGACTTTCCTGACCTATGCCGTCGATTTTGATGGCGACGGTAAGAAAGACCTTTGGAATAGCGCCCCGGACGCGTTGGCCTCTGCGGCCAATTATTTGAGGGCGTCAGGTTATCAGAAAGACTTGCCCTGGGGCATTGAAGTCCTGGCTGCGAGTGATTTTGACTGGTCCCTGGCCGACGGCGAGGACCGCCGTCTGGCAACTTGGAAAAGCTATGGCGTGACGCCGATCTCAGGCGGTGAATTCTCCGCGCCAGACACGGCCTATGCTGAGCTCTGGCTGCCGACCGGGGCAACGGGACCGAAATACCTCTTGTTCAAGAATTTCGATGTCTACAAGACCTATAATCGCTCAGACAGCTATGCCTTCTCTGTTGGCTTGTTGACCGACGGCGTCACCGGCAAGAACGGACGCATTGCCGTCTGGCCTAGCAATCTCGTGCCGCTGAGACGCCGCGATGTGATGGTCTTGCAAGACAATCTTAATCGTCTCGGCTTTGATGCTGGCGCGGTCGACGGGATTGCCGGGCGCGGCACCAAAGGCGCTCTGCGCCGGTTCCAGAAAGATCGCGGAATCGTCCCAGCTGATGGCTATCCAACCACGATTGCCCTCGAGCAGGTCATCGCGGCGCGTTAGAGGTCTTCGTCGTCGGCTTCACCGACACCGGGCTCGATGGCTTTCCAGGCGAAGAAAGCCATAGAGACCAGCAAGAAGACGCAGATCCAGAAGGGCAGCGCTGGATCAACATATTCATACAGGAAC
>CAYGUD010000048.1:5724-11342 GCA_964352865.1 uncultured Hyphomonas sp. | reverse complement strand
TCGAAACACTGTTACTATTTTTCAAACAATTGTCCGAGATTTGCGAAGGCTTTCATTTCGATCGCATTCCCTGACGGATCGGCGAAAAACATCGTCGCCTGTTCCCCCGCCTCGCCGGCAAAGCGAACATATGGCTCAATGATGAAATCAACCTGTCCGTCGAGACGTTTGGAAAGCCCGGTCCAGGTGTCCATGTCCAGAACAAGACCGAAATGGCGCACTGGCACGGATTTGCCATCGACACTGGAAGTTCCCGCTGCGGCGCAATCTTCAGGCGACAAGTGCGCCACGATCTGGTGCCCAAAGAAATCGAAATCGATCCAGTCGTCGCTGCTGCGACCCTCGGGGCATCCCAAAAGGTCGCTATAGAAAGATCGCGCCGCGGCAAGGTCGTGGACGGCAAAAGCGAAGTGAAATGGCGGCATGGCAGTGCGCTCCTCAAAGGTCGACATAGAAATAGAACGGCGTCTTGTCCGGATCGTAGAAGCCGAACTCATAATTTCCAATCTGGCTGAAACTGGAGAATTGGGGAATAGTCGCCGCATGAAAACCCCGCAATATTTCAAAATGAAGGGCAAGACATGATAAAGGCCAGCGCGCTGACGGCGCTTTTGCTCACGGCTTGCGCTTCAGGCGCCGCAGCTGACCCGCAAACCACGTATCCAGAGATGTTACAGCCGATTGATCTATCAACGCCTCAAGCGGCGACACATTCGATGATGAGAGCGATGTATCAAGCCGATGCTGATATGGTCGACCAGGTATTCATTGAAGGCGCGCAATTGCGCCGCGTGACCGCGGAAGGCGAGCTTCGACCCGATGGTCTGCAGCGCTGGCGCGATTGGGTCGGATCGCTGGAACAAGGTGACGCCTATGAAGAATTGTTCGCGCTAAGCTCGGAACAATTGGGGCCACTCGCCACCGTATGGGCCCCTTTCCTGGTCACCTATCAAGGAGATCTGGTGGGCTGCGGCGTCAATCAACTTACGCTAGCGAAGACAGATGGCGAATGGCGCGTTGTCTTCGCTATGGATACAAGCGAGCCGAAAGAGACGTGTGGTGACTTCAAAGCCCGCTATTTGGCAAGCCTAGACTAGGATGCGCAATTCCCGGACCATTGCACATGAATGCCATAGACTTCGCGACTCGGCAGTTTGTAATCGACAAGCAGCGGCTTGTTCGCCGCCGCAGCGCGCTCCAGCGTTGTCAGAACGCGGTCCCAGCGATTGGTCTCGCCCGTACTGGCCAGCGGCAGACCGGCGCCGTCGGGAACATGACGGATGGCATCAGGCTCGAAATTGAATTTTTGGTCGCCGGATGAGGTCGACAGCACGAACGCTGTGCTGATGCGGCTCAGGCCCTGAACGTTGTAGACCTGATGGCTGATACACCCCGCAGCGCGGGCGGTTTCGGTTTTCAGGACGCCGTCTAGTCGCGGCTGTTTGCCGGCTGGCGTGATCACTTGCTCAGGCAGCTGCACTTCCGGCAACTGGACTTGCAGTTTTTGCTGTTTGTCCTGCGCCGAAGCAAATCCGGTCACAGCGAGTGCAGTCATCGTCAAAATCTTGATTTTCATAATCTTGCCTTTCCTCCATCCCCAAGCGCATGGAGTGTAGAGGCAAACCAAGTGTCGGTCTAGGAAGCCTACCCGCCGACGCGGCGCTCTTGCCCTTCCCAATAGGGTTCGCGTAGATCTTTGCGCAGGATTTTCCCCGATGGATTGCGCGGCAAAGCTTCAATGAAATCAACGGATTTCGGGCATTTATAACCAGCGATCCGTTCTCGCGCCCAGGCTGAGATACTTTCAGGCGTTGGCTGGCTGCCCTCTTTGGCGACAATAATGGCTTTGACCGCCTCGCCCCATTTCTCGTCTGGGACCCCAATGACCGCGACATCGGCTACATCCGGATGGCCGAAAATCGCGTTTTCAACTTCCGCCGGATAGACGTTCTCGCCGCCTGACACGATCATGTCCTTGACCCGGTCATGAATGAACAGAAATCCGTCTTCATCGAAATAGCCGGCATCGCCGGTATGGAAGAAGCCATTGCGGATCGCATCTGTTGTGGCTTCAGGCCGGTTCCAATAACCTTTCATCACAAAGCCGGACTGAATGACAATCTCGCCAACATCCCCTGTCGGAACAGGGTCACCGTTTGCATCGACACAGCGAATGATCGTGCTCGGATACGGCACGCCGCAAGAGCGCAGCTTACCCCAGCTTGGATCATGCGCTTCTGGCGGCAAATAAGTGCCGCCGCCGACGGTTTCTGTGAGGCCGTACAGTTGCGTAAACCGGGCGCCCATGACGTCCACGGCTGTGGTTAGCAAGTCTTCGGCAATTGGCGATGCCCCATAAAAGACCTGTTTCAGCGTTGAATAATCACGCTCGCGAAAGTCCGGCATTTGCGACAGCATCAATATCACGGCGGGGACCCAGAAGGCGTGATTAATCGACTGCGACTCGATCAAGTCGAGAATTTCGGCTGGATTGATCTCGGGCAGCACGACTGTATTCGCGCCCTGCGCGGTTGCGAGAAGCCCGGCATTAACCCCGGCAACGTGGAAGAGCGGCATCGCGTTCATAACGGTCTCACCGGCGGCGTACCCGGCCCATTCCAATTGCCCGCACTGGTCCATGAAGGAAAGATAATTGGCATTGGTCAGCATCACGCCTTTCGGCAGACCGGTGGTGCCGGAGGTGTAGAGCTGGATGACATCATCCTGGTCTTCGGTGCGGATCTTGGGCGCGGACGTATCCTGATCATCGCGCCAGCTGGTATATTCAAGCCAGCCCTCATGTGTGCCTTCAATGGTGATGATATGTTCGAGATGCGGGCACTCATCCTTGATCTCTTCGATCATGCCGAACCATTCCGGCCCGACAAACAAGACCTTCACTTGCGCATCTGACAGGATGAACTGGACTTCCGGTGCGGCGAGCCGTGTGTTGACGCCGTTCATAACCGCCCGCGCTTTGGCGCAGCCATACATCATCTCATAATAGACAGCGGTATTCTTGGCCAAATAGCCGATGCGTTGGTCTGCCGAGACGCCGAGCGCGATTAATCCATTGGCGACTTGATTGGCGCGCGTGTTTAGTTGAGCGAAACTCGTCTCTTCGCCTTTGTACCACAAGGCCACTTCGTTTGGCCGGATATTGCTCTGCACACGCGGAATGTCCGCAATATGTGGCATCGATTTCGTGTCCAACATGTGGATCCACCTCCCAATTCTTTTGTCTTTCCATTTGTTTTAGGCGACAATCAGCACTTGGAAAGCCCAAACGAACACGCTTAGACTGTGATCTGTGTCTGGGGAGGCAAATTACCATGGCAAACGCCCAAAGCATCATTCTTCATCAGTTCGATCGCTCACCCTATTCGGAAAAAATTCGGCTGGCATTGCGGATGAAGAATCTCGGATGGGCGTCTGTGGAGATTCCGTCCATCATGCCAAAGCCGGACCTGATGCCCCTGACGGGGGGCTATCGCCGGACGCCCGTGATGCAGATCGGCGCCGACATTTTTTGCGATACGTCGATCATGCTGAGTGAATTGGAAACGCGCTTTCAGATCCCCGCGCTCAATCTCCCGGGCCATGAAGGCATGGCAAAAATGGTTGCCGGCTGGACCGACGGAAAATGGTTCCAGACCAGTGTCGCTGTGATCTTTGGCGAGATTGGCGAGCATATGCCGAAAGAATTTATCGAGGACCGCACGAAAATGTCTGGGCGCGCCTTCGACACAGAGGCCATGAAAGCCGCCGCCCCGTTCATGCGCGATCAATGGCGCAGCCAGCTTATGTGGATTGAAGACCGTCTCGATGGCGGCCGCCATGCTGGAACTGGCGATTGGCTGATCGGCACCAAGCCCGGCATGACGGACGTCCACGCTTTCATGAATCCCTGGTTTGTTGAAAAGAATGTACCAGATTTTCTCGAAACCTGCTTTGAGAGCGCCCCGCTCACCAGGGACTGGTACCACCGCTTAAAAGAGTTCAAAGGCCAGACGCCGGAAGAGATTAGCGGCGAAGCGGCGATCCAGATCGCTCACGCCGCCGCGCCGCGCCTGAAACCGGCCTCAACAGCAGGCGATCTGCGCGATTTCGAGCCGGGGGCCCGGGTTGCAATCGCGCCAGACGATTATGCCAAGGATTGGGTCGAGGGTGATCTGGTGATTGCCAATGCGGAACGGGTCATCATTGCCCGCCAGGACGAACGCGCCGAAAATCTGCACATCCACTTTCCGCGCGTCGGCTACGTTCTGCGCAGCGCATAGGCATCAGGCTTTGCTTTGGGATCATCCCCGCGGATAAGCGCGTCAGCAAAATAGTGGTTACGGTCGCGATGCCCGGCTTCATCTTTGCGAACAACGACAATCACGTCTCTCAACCTGGCATCGATCGGCAAGTTCCAATAGTCGATCGCGATTTGCGGCGCCGGTCCGTTCTCGAGACGGCCTTCATCAATCTCGCGAAGATAATGCGTATAGCTGGTCACCGCTTCTTCTTCGAAATAGCCGATGACGCGATGCGCCGTTTTGGGCGCAAAGAGGTAGAGGAAGAAGTAGAAATTGTAGAAGAGTGCTTGGGCAATCATGATCAGAGCGCGCTCGAACAGAGAGGGCTGCGCGACCTGGATAAAGGTCATCAAGTGCATGCGCTCATTTTCAGCTTCGTCGAGGAGCTCCTTGATCCAGCCCTGATCATCCCTCATACGCCGGATCGCTCGCAAGTGCTGCAACAAGCCTGCAACCATGCCAGGCACAGCAGCGACGGTTTCCAGCACGACCGCGCGGTGGCCATAGCGTTGGCGAAAGAACAGATCAGCGAAGAAACGCAGGAATTTTACAAAGGCGAAGGCGACGCGGTCGCGCAGTCCCTTCGGCGTCCGGTGCGGTTCTGCATAATCCATCAGAGGTCTCCAATACATTCACAGGATAGGTAAGACTCCGTATCTGAACCGTCAGGTGCAGGATTGCCGCGCGACACAATGCGCCACTATCAGCAACCTGTCGTGTCGAACCTATAGGCAATGAAATTCACCGGATCCCCATTCGAATAGTTCAGCGCATAGACGGGGTCAGACTGACTGACACACAATCCGGCGCCATTGGCTTGCGCCAACAAATCATCGCGAACATCAGGCGCAGATGGAATGCAATCCTCGCCAAGCGCCGCGCAGCGCCTTGGCGGCGTGCCACGGCCCTCGAGATTGATCAGATAAACAACCGGGTAGGCATCTTCATCAGCCGGCAACGTCAGCGGCGTTTCCGGAGAATGGAGATTCTGAGTGCCCAATGTCAGGACATATGACGGCTCGGCATAACCAACGGCCAGAATGCGCTCAGGGCTCTCGGCGCCGCTTTCGCACGTCTCGCTCGGCACGCCGCAAACGTCTTGAAGCGCAAGGCGCGCGCTTTCGGTTGGCTGCGCCCAAAGCTGTGTCGGCAAGACGAAGGTTCGCGCATGCCAGCCCAGAAACAGGCTGACGAGTACGCCAAGCGCGGCGGCAACGCCAAGCTTGCGCATGAAGACAGCAACGCAGGAGCCTAGGAGCACCAATGCGCCAAGCCCCCAAAGCCAAAGCGGAAAGTTCACATAGGCTGCCCATTGCT
>CAYGUD010000048.1:0-5714 GCA_964352865.1 uncultured Hyphomonas sp. | reverse complement strand
CCCATTGCTCAATCACCGCGTCCGGCTCGGCGGTTTTGAAGTCCCCGGCTGCTTCGGTCTTGATCAAGCGCGCGGCAAGCGGCGAACTGATGAACAGCAAGAGCGCCCCGCCAAAGGCATAGATGCCAAAACTCAGCCATTTCGAGACTGGCAGCTTTGTCCCCTCGATCATCTTCAACCCCGCCCAGCCACAGAGCAGGCCCATGGCTGGATAGGCCGGGAGAATATAATGGCTTAGCCGCGTCGGCATCAGCTCGAAGAAAATCGTGGTCAGCAATGCCCAAGAGACCAAAAACCTTATGGAACGGATCTCTTCCGTCACCGGCGCGGCATCGGCCATCGACCATCGTGTTTGCCATTCCGGACGCGTGCTGAGCCACCAGAATCCGGCAATCACCAGACCAGCATAAGCCGATGGTGCGCCATTCCCGAGCTCTCCTGGCAGGATCCAGGTCGCCAGCGCCGTCAGGGCGCCAAGGCCTGCAAAAACAAATATCGCATCTGTGCCGCGGCGGCGGGCGTTTTCGCTTTTGCCGCGCAAGTGTTTCCAGGCCAGCGTCATTCCCGGGATCAGCAATAAGACGGCTGGGAAGAACCAGACCGGGATATGGCTGAGATGATAAAGCGGCCAGCCAGCATGGCCTTCTGAGGCGCCTGCGAACTTGTCTTTCAAGTCTTTGCCGACGGCGCCCTGCAAGAACGTCCCGTCTGTAGCAAACTGGATGGCAACCAGCCAGGGCAGGAACATCGCAGCTGCCAAGACCGGACCTGGCCACCAGATCAGAGGCCGCCACCAGTCACCGCCTTTACCTTCACCCGCTCTCGCCCAGACCCAGGCGCCAAACCCGGCATAAGCGGCGATCATCGGCGTCACGGGTCCTTTGATCAGCAATCCGCAGCCCATGGCGAACCAGAAGACCAATGCAATACGTTTCGGGTTCTCAGCTCGTCCCATATATAATCGCGCCAGGGCGCCAATGCCCCACGTCGTCAGAAAGACCAGCACACCGTCGGTTTTGGAAATATGCGCCTCGCTGGTCAGCAATAGCGTTGCGCCAAATAGCGCCACCCCAAGGAAGGCTGCACGCCTGCCGATCAGCACGATCCCGCACCAGAAAGTGGCCAGCGTTGCTAGCGCCGCGCCGATCCAGCTGGGGACGCGGTACGTCCAGATCTCAAGCTTGTCCTCGTCGCCGAGAATTTGTGTCGCGCCGGATTGCAGCCAGTGAATGCCAGCAGGCTTTTTGTTTCGATATTCGTCCTGATAGCGAATGATCAGATAGTCGCCGGTTTCAATGTATTGCTTCGAAGCTTGCGCAAACCGGCTCTCATCGCGGTCGAGCGCTGGCAAATTGAACACGCCTGGGGCGGCAGCAGTGAAGGTGATCGCAAAAAGGATCAGCCAGGCTTTCCAGCCTGACGAGAGTCGGTCGAGCATATCCATAACTCGCTCTTATCGCGCACCTTCGAAGTTGAATAGCACCGCAATGCGGACTAGCGTTCCGAAATGCGGCTATAATGATGGGAGTGGGCATGTCCTGGTGGTTCAAGATCGATCTTTGGAAGCGTGTGATGCTGGGCCTGGTGCTCGGTCTTCTGGTTGGACTTGGGCTGCGCTATGGCTTGGCAGAAGAGCAAGCCAAAGCGGCGGCCATGAACTTCAAGCCGTTTGGCGACGCCTTCATGAATCTCATCCGCATGCTGGTTGTGCCCTTGATCTTTACGACTTTGGTGGCCGGCGTTCTGGCCATGGGCGATCCCAAGAAACTCGGCAGCCTTGGCGGACGCACCATAGGCATCTACATGGTCACCACACTGTTCGCAGTGACCATTGGACTGATCGTCGGCACAATCATTCAGCCAGGTGCGGGTTATGACCTGAGTTCAGTATCTGCTCAAGACATGGAACAGACCATGGCGCGCCTGGAAGCTGGCGGCGCACTGGAACCGCGCACAGTCTTTCAACAGATTACCAATACCCTCCTCGCCATTATCCCGCCAAACCCGGTCGCAGCAATGGTCAATGGCGACGTTCTGGCGATCATTTTCTTCGCAATTCTGTTTGGCATTGGTATTTTGATGGCGGGGCCGAAAGGACGTCCGGTTGCAGAATTCTTCGAAAGTGCCTCTGAAGCGGTTCTGAAGCTGACGCTTCTGGTCATGGAAACAGCACCATTTGGCGTCTTTGCGCTGATGGCCTGGGTCATGGCCGACCAAGGCTTGCAAGTTGTTATCTCAATGGGTTGGATGACACTGGCGCTGTATATTGCCTGTTTCATTCACATCGCGATTACCCATGGCGGCTTGCTGAAATTCTTCGGGCGCTTGCCGCTATTGCCATTCTTCCGCGGCATCACAGATGCGCAAGCCGTGGCGTTTTCAACCTCATCCAGCAATGCCACGCTGCCCATGACGATCAGTGTTGCCGAAACCAATCTGGGCATAAAGAAAACCGTCGCCGGTTCCGTATTGCCATTGGGAGCGACCATCAACATGGACGGCACCGCTTTGTATCAGGGTCTGATCGCCTTGTTTGCGGCGCAGGCGCTGGGCATTGATATGAATCTCGGTATGTACATGACCGTGGCGCTGATGGCGACTTTGGTTTCAATTGGCACCGCTGGCATCCCTTCGGTGAGTCTGTTCCTGGCAACAACGACCTTGGCTGTGATTGGCGCAACACCAGATCAAATGGCGTTGATCCTGACCCCGCTCTTCGCGTTTGATCGCCTGCTCGACATGATGCGAACTGTCACAAATATCACCGGTGATCTCGCCGTTGCGTCCGTGGTTGCCAAAGTCGAGGGTGAATTGGACCAGGACGTTTTCGTCGCCCAGGACAATCTCTCTGCGCATGTCGATGACCGGGAAAAACCACTCACGACCTAGAGCGCGCTGCGGACAATCTCGCCGATCATTTGAGCCTCGCTGGCGCGCGGCGACCCGGTGCGCCAGGCGATGCCGATGCGACGTCCGATCATCGGAGTTTCGAACGCACGCAACTCAACATCAGCGCCAGATGTGACCCCAGCTTCGATTGCCAGTTTGGGCAGTAAAGACACGCCCAGGCCGCCCGCCACCATGTGTACAAGCGTTGGCAGACTGGTCGCCGTGACATCTGCACCGCCGCGTTTTGACGGCAAACGACAGATCGACAACGCGTGATCGCGCAAACAGTGGCCATCCTCCAGCAACAGCACATCCTCATTCGCCAGATCAGCCGACTTGAGCGTGCTCTGCTCGATCAGATCATGACCGCTTGGAGCGACGAGCATGAACTCATCATCGCCAAGATCCATTGTTTCAATCCCGGCAGCATCCCAGGGCAACGCAATCAGCGCCGCGTCGAGAGTTCGCGACTTCAATCCATCCAGCAAGCGTTCGGTCTGATCCTCACGCAAATACAGCTTCAATCCCGGGTGGGCTTTGCGCAGAGCTTTCAACGTTCGCGGCAACAGGAAGGGCGCGATGGTTGGAATCGCCCCCAGCCTGAAGGGTCCGGACAAAGGCGCACCGGCCTGGCGGGCGGCCGAAACAAGATCTGCAGCGCCGGAGAGGATTGTCCGGGCGCGTTCGACCGCGGCTTCCCCGGCCTGGGTGAGCGAGGCCCCGCGCGCTTCCCGCTCAATCAATTGCACACCCAGCATGCCTTCGACTTCCTTGATCGCCGCCGAAAGCGTTGGCTGAGTCACATGACAGAATTCCGCCGCCTTGGAGAAAGATCCCTGGTCCGCAACGGCGCATAAGAATTCAAGCTGTCTGAGCGTGGGAAGATGCATAGCTTTTCTCTATCTCAATCACTCGAAATATCAATTATACTGCCACCCAAAGACCGTCTAAGGTCACATTTAGTTGATCGAGACCAAGCTTACTCACTCCTTGAACGTGGCCCCTTAAGGCCTATCTCGATTGCAGAGGGAGACGTTTTAATCGTCTCTGAACATACGCAACGGTGGCAACCGATCCCCAATCCCTCCTGCCACCGAACAGCGCGGTCCTGCCGGCCCCTTTCCTCCCCCTAATTCAAGGACATCCGGCAGGACCAACGCGCACTCCCGCAGAAATAGAATCCATGTGAACGAGTTTTGACTTGCTTCATGCGCGGATGAGCGCATTTTAGACCATATGGATCTCAACACGCCCGGCTTGAAAAACGACTTGATATGTCTGGAACCCCTCGATGAGCGGTTTCGTGAACATTTGCGGGCCAGTGAAGCCGTCAACTCGATATGGCTATCGCTCCCCGCCATCCAGCGCGGCGCCGGGTTCGATGCCTATTTCGATCACGTTCTGAAAATGAGCGAGACGGGCGAGCTCTATGGCTTCGCGCTTCTCGATCCCGCCGACAATAACCGCTTTGTCGGCGTGACGGCGTTACTCGAGCCGAACAAGATGCACCGGCGTGTGCGATTGGGGTATACTTGGTTAGAGCCGCACCTGCGTGGGCGCGGGGTCTATGCGGCGATCCAGACATTGCTCATTCAAAGGGCCCTCGAATGGGGCGCTAAGCGGATCGAGTGGTATGTCGAGGACCGCAACACGCGCGCCATCCGGGCCATTCAGTCGATTGGGGCGCGGAAAGAAGGCGTCCTGCGCGAGTATGAGAAATTCGCTGATGGCGAATGGGTCGATGTCGCGGTTCTCTCCATGCTGCGCGACGAAGCCAAGGAAGCGATCCGCCGCCTGAGCGTGATCATGGCCGACACCGAGGCTTGATTCTTATCCACAACCGTGCTTTACGCGCGCAACATTCACCGCACTGACAGTACGTGCGCGTTGACCGGGACAAGCTCCAGGAGCGGGAGCCCGGCGATGTCCCCCACTCGGCGAAGCTTCGCTCAGTGGGGCGCTACTGCTTTGTCTCGGTGAGAAGAGCGCTTATCTGTTGGTAATGGACAGATTGGCAATAGGAGCACGCGATGTTTGACGCGCTATCAGACCGCTTAGGCGGGGTATTTGACGGACTTCTCGGGCGCGGCGCGCTGAGCGAGAAAGACGTGACCGCTGCGCTGCGCGAGATCCGCGTCGCGCTTCTGGAAGCCGATGTCGCCCTCCCGGTTGTCAAAGACTTCATTGCTTCCATCAAAGATAAAGCGGTTGGCGAGGATGTCATCCGCTCGGTCAAACCCGGCCAACAAGTCGTCAAAATCGTCCATGACGGCCTGGTTGAGCTGCTTGGCGGCGAAGACGCCGAGACGGGCCTGCGTGTCGATAATCCACCAGCCGTGGTGATGATGGCTGGCCTGCAAGGCTCGGGTAAAACCACCACGACCGGTAAACTCGCCAAACGCCTGTCTGAGCGCGACAAGAAAAAAGTCCTGCTCGCCTCGCTTGATACAAGACGCCCAGCCGCGATGGAACAGCTGGCCATTCTGGCCGATCAGTGCGGTGACAATGTCGCGGCCCTGCCCATTATCAAAGACCAGAGCCCGGCCGAGATTGCCCGGCGCGCGCTGCAAGCCGCGAAGCTCGGCGGCTATGATGTGCTGTTCCTCGATACTGCGGGCCGCACATCTATCGATGAGCAAATGATGGCTGAGGCGAGTGAAATCGCCAAAATCGCGACGCCGAATGAAACCCTCCTGGTCGCGGACTCGCTGACCGGTCAGGACGCGGTCGAAACAGCCAAACGGTTCCATGAGCGCTTGCCGCTTACGGGTCTGATCCTGACTCGTATGGATGGCGATGGTCGCGGCGGGGCCGCCCTGTCGATG
>CAYGUD010000047.1:0-11415 GCA_964352865.1 uncultured Hyphomonas sp. | reverse complement strand
CCAAAAAAGCGTTTCGGGCGCTGCAAGGCATTCGCGTCGACACCGCCGGTCAGGACTTTGCCAGAACTCGGAACTGTCGTGTTATAGGCGCGTCCCAATCGAGTGATGGAATCAAGCAGGATGACGACATCGCGGCCATGTTCAACCAGACGCTTGGCCTTTTCGATAACCATTTCAGCAACCGCTACGTGGCGAGACGCTGGCTCATCGAATGTTGACGAAATGACTTCGCCTTTGACCGAGCGCTTCATATCGGTCACCTCTTCCGGACGCTCATCAATGAGGAGCACCAGAAGGTAACATTCAGGATGATTCTCTTCGATTGAAGCCGCAATGTTCTGCAGCAAAACGGTCTTACCCGTTCGCGGCGGCGCAACGATCAGCGCGCGCTGGCCTTTACCAATTGGTGAGACAATATCGATGACCCGGCCAGAGCGATCCTTTTTGGTTGGATCCTGGCCTTCCATATGGAGACGCTCTTCAGGATAGAGCGGTGTCAGATTGTCAAAGTGAACTTTCTGACGGGCTTTTTCCGGATCTTCAAAATTGATCGAGCTGACATCCGTGAGCGCAAAATAGCGCTCGTTTTCACCTGGCTCAGCGATCGGGCCTTCAATTGTGTCCCCGGTTTTCAGACCGGCTTTCTTGAGCACTTTCGGGCTGACATAGATATCGTCCGGACCGGCCAGATAATTCGATTCTGGTGATCGCAAAAACCCGAACCCGTCCTGGAGGACTTCAACGACGCCGCGGCCGATAATCTCGACTTCCTGTTCTGCGAGCTCTTTCAGAATCGCGAACAACATGTCTTGCGTACGGAGCGATGAGGCGTTTTCAACTTCAAGCATCTCAGCATAAGCCAGAAGATCCGTCGGCGATTTCGCTTTCAGCTCACGCAAATAGACTTGGGACGGGAGATCAATTTCAGGTTCAGTATCAGGCATAGGGAGCCGGTATCCAAATTTTTCGGTATGGGAATATGTGGGGCGAATGGCCCGCGCGCCGGACGGCGACTTGCGTCCATATGCGCAAACACTGCCTCATGGTCAAGAGGGTGAGGTGTGAAGCCTTAGAAAGGTTTGAGCACAACCAGCAAGACAATTGCGATCATGATCAAGAATGGCACTTCGTTGAGCATTTTCATGGTCTTCTGGTTTGGCGCAACATCACCGCGATCAATCTTCTTACCGATGCCAATGAAATAGCCATGTAAACCGCTGAGCGCGAGCACCAGACCAAACTTAGCATGCATCCATCCCTGGCTGAGCAGATCCTGATTGAGAACAACCATTGCAATGCCCAAGGCCCAAACAAGAATCAGGGCGGGATTGAGGATAATCTTGCGCAGCCGGTCTGACGCCTCTTTCATTGTTTCGAACAATATGTCGCCCGGCTGCGCCTTCAGCTGGTGCAATTTGTATCGCGGATAAATCAGCAACCCACCCATCAAGGCAATCACGAAGATTATGTGAAAGGCTTTCACCCATAGGTACAGGGTCACTGTCTATACTCCCTGGCGGACGAGTTCGACGACGCGCTCAACATTTTTGATCGGCGTTTCAGGGCGAACCCCGTGTCCAAGATTGAATATATGCGGCCGACCTTGATAGGCTCTCAGCAATTCACGAACACGATGATCCATCGCCTCGCCGCCAGCGATCAGCAGCAGCGGGTCGAGATGTCCCTGAACTGCCATGGTTTCAGGAACGGCTTTTAGCGCGTGGGCGGGGTCAATTGCCGTATCGAGGCCAACGCCATTTACCGCAACTTGATCTGTGTAGGATGCCAGCATGGTTGCAGCGCCGCGCGGGAAACCAATAATCGGAACCGTGACGCCAAGCGCCCGTAAGCGATTGACCAACGCAGCATTCGGTTGAACCACGAGCGACTGAAACAGATCCGATGGCAGACCCTCTGCCCAGGATTCAAAGATCATCACGGCATTCGCGCCGGCTTTGACTTGTTCAGCAAGATATTGCGCCGACGCTTCAACCAACAAGTCCAATAGCTGCTTCAAGAGATGTGGTTTGGTGTAAGCCCAGCTCCGAGCCGTACTTTTGTCCGTCCCGCCTCGTCCTTCAATAGCGTATAGAGCCACCGTCCATGGCGCACCGCAAAAACCAATCAGGGCTTTCTCATTGTCCAGGCTAGCGCGAACGCGGCTGAGGGTTTCATAAACCGGTGACAAGCGCTGAACCGCGGTCTCGATGGTTGTCCGCCCGAGATCCGCTTCGGTCTCGACGGTTTCAACAATCGGACCGACACCTTTCTCAAACCGCACATCCAGCCCGATCACATCGAGGATCAGTAATATGTCTGCAAACAGAATGGCTGCATCCATGTCATATCGACGAATTGGCTGCAGAGTTGCTTCGGCTGCCATTGAGGGTGAATAACAAAAATCCAGAAAATCTTTCGCTTGCGAGCGCAGTTCCAGGTATTCAGGCAAATGCCGTCCAGCTTGTCGCATCATCCAGATGGGAACGGGTGTGCTTGGTTTGCCTCTAAGCACTTTCAGGAAACGTGAAGAGGAGAAGTCGGCCATAAGATCCTTGAAACCCAAAAAACAATCGAAGAGGCCTTATCATTATTAAGGCGGGAGTCTCGTGGAAAAGTCTGCATGAGTAAATTTGTCCCGCCTGCATCCACAGGCTATCCCCAGCAAACCCTTCTTTTTAAGACTTTGTTAACCAATTGAATAAGTGGTAAATTTTTAGTTAATACCGGTTTGAAGCAAAGGTCTGGAACAAGCCGACAACGAGACGAGTCAGTTTCGTGCAATTGTGCGATTCGGAGTCAATTTCCAAGAGTAGAAGACAATTCCACAATGCATCCACAGGGCTTGTCGAAATCTCGCGGCTCCTGCACAGGATGGTAGAAACAAATCAGGACGATTATGCGCCTCGCTATCTATTTCAATGTACACTTGGTGTCTGACTCAACCGGCGAAACCCTTAACGCTGTGATGCGGGCCGCCGCGGCTCAGTTTGATCGCACCATTCCGCTTGAGCACAATTATTACCTTGTCCGGTCAGAAAGACAGCTCGACCGAGTGATGGCTGAGATTGAAGCCGCGCCAGGCGTGGTTTGGTATACAATTTCAGATGATGGGCTGCGCCGCAAACTGGAACAGTTTTGCCGCCAGCGGGGTATTCAGACTCTGCCTGTCCTGGATCCGAGCATCCACATGTTGTCGCGGCATCTCGGCATTCCGGCGAGCGAAAAGATCGCCAGCCAACACGCTTTGAACGAAGAATATTTCAAGCGGATCTCGGCAATCGATTTTGCCCTTAACCATGATGATGGCCAGAACGTACCGGGATTGGCGGATGCCGACGTTATTTTGCTCGGTGTCAGCCGAACATCAAAGACACCAACTTGCGTCTATCTCGCCAATCGCGGCGTCAAAGCTGGCAACATTCCACTTGTTCCCGGCATTCCACTGCCCAGCATGGTGGAGGAGTTGAAACATCCCATGGTGGTTGGTTTGAAAATCGGCGTTGAGCGGCT
This sequence comes from uncultured Hyphomonas sp., assembly GCA_964352865.1. Lineage (GTDB taxonomy): Bacteria > Pseudomonadota > Alphaproteobacteria > Caulobacterales > Hyphomonadaceae > Henriciella. The sequence continues at coordinate 7,905 of CAYGUD010000047.1, read as the reverse complement.
TTTGCAGATTCGCAGTCAGCGCTTGATGTCGCTGAATGAAAATTCCCAGACCGATTATGTCGACGAAGAAGCCGTTCGAGCCGAAGTAACCGAAGCAAGCCGGCTATTTCAGCGCAACAAATGGCCAGTCATTGATGTCTCGAGACGCAGCGTCGAAGAAACAGCGGCGGCGATACTGAACAAGTTAAACGAACGACGAGGTTTTATCTGATGGTCAATATTACTCTGGCCTCAGGTAGTGCGAGCCGACGGTCCTTGCTTTCCGGTGCTGGCATTCAAGCGCAAACAATCAAGCCGAATGTCGATGAGGATGCGGCCAAAAAAGCGATGCGAGCCGACAAATTAAGCGTCCGCGATCAAGCCATGCAATTGGCAGAAATGAAAGCCATCAAAGTGTCGAGCCAGGTCGGTGGTTTGGTCATAGGTGGCGATCAGATGCTGAACCTCGAAGGCGCGGCGTTCGACAAACCGCACAATCTTGATGCTGCAACCAAGCATTTGAAGAAACTATCTGGCAAGACCCACACATTGGAAACCGCCATTGTGATCGCCGAAAACGGCGCGCCGGTCTGGCGTCATTTGGCCCGCCCTGCCCTCACCGTCCGTACACTGAGTGATGGTTTTATCAAGTCCTATATAAAGTCATGTGGCCCGCCCCTTTTGACAACTGTTGGAGCCTATCAATTGGAAGGCTTGGGCGCGCAGATCTTTTCGAAAATTGAAGGCGATTATTTTTCTATCCTGGGATTACCCTTGCTGCCATTGCTTGACTATTTGCGGACGAGAGGCCTCCTCGAGACATGACCAAACTGCTTGGCGTCATTGGCGATCCGATCGCTCACTCCATGTCCCCGCTGATCCACAATGGTTGGCTTCGGGATATGGGCTTTGATGCGACTTATGAAGCGATGCATGTTGCCGACGGGGCTTTTGCCGAGGCATTGCTGACCTTGTCCAAGCGCGACATTCTCGGCGTCAACGTTACGCTGCCGCACAAAGGAGCGGCCTTGACGTCGGCGCGTGAAGTTAGTGAAGCCGCCGCGAAAATCGGCGCTGCAAACACTATGACTTATCTCGGCGACCAGAACTGGCGCGCCGACAATACAGACGCACCAGGTTTTCTTTCCGCACTAGGACCCGTCGATCCGGGATCCCAGAAGATTCTGATTCTCGGCGCGGGTGGATCTGCCAGAGCGCTGGTCTACGCGCTCGCCGGAGCCGGGTTTGAGATTACCATTTTGAACCGAACAGAGTCGAAAGCCGATCTGCTCGCGCACGAACTCGGCAATAGTAAAACCGTATACGGATCATTCGATCAGCGTGAGGACCATCTCGATTCCGCAACGATCGTTATCAATACCACCAGTATGGGCTACAGTGACCAGGTGATCGAACTACCGGATGGTCGCGAGCGGCTGTTTTTTGATATTTCCTATGGCAGGGTTGCCGCGCGCCAAATTGCTGTCGCGCGAGATGCTGGCTGGCAAGTCAAAGATGGATTGAGCATGTTGGTGGCGCAAGCCGCCTTTAGTTTTGAAATCTGGTTCGGAGAAAAACCAGATCTGGAGGCCGGTCTGCGGCGATGCGAAATGGCGTTGAAGGCTGTGTCATGAAAATTCTCGGACTCACTGGATCAATCGGAATGGGCAAGTCGACGACGGCGAGAATGTTCGCTGATGCCGGATATCCGGTCTATGACGCCGATGCAGAAGTCCACGGCTTATACGCGCCGGGCGGCGCTGCAGTCGGACCTTTGTCCGAACGGTTTGGGGATATTCTTAAAGATGGCGGTGTTGATCGTGCGGCATTGCGGGCGAAAGTGGTCGATAATCCGGATGCGATGAAGGATCTGGAGGCGATTGTTCACCCTCTGGTCGGTCAAAGCCAATTGAACTTTCGCCAGCAAGCAGCTGAAAGCAAAGCGAGTTTCGCGGTGCTGGACATTCCGCTGCTGTTTGAGACCGGCGGTGACCAAAGGTGCGATATGGTTGCCGTGGTTACGGCGCCGGCGGATGTCCAGAAAGCTCGCGTCATGCTGCGCGGCGAAATGTCAGAAGAGCAGTTTGAAAATATCCGATCCAAACAAATGCCCGACGCCGACAAACGCGCACGTGCAGATTTCATCATTAGTACGGCATTTGGTTTTGACTTCACGCGCGCACACGTCCAAGCCATAATCGATCTGATTGATGGTATGGACACTTGAGGCGACCATGGCTGACTCTATTCGCGAAATCGCTTTCGATACTGAAACCACCGGGCTTGAATGGGACAAGGATGACCGCATTATCGAACTTGGCGCGGTTGAGCTGATCAACCACGTTCCGACCGGCAAGACTTTTCAGACTTATATCAATCCAGGCCGCGCGGTCTCCGAAGCAACGATCCGGATTACGGGAATCACGGACGCGGACCTCGTCGACAAGCCCCCTTTCGAAGACCCCTCGATCGTCGATGCATTTCTGGATTTTGTCGGCGATTCCACGCTGGTCGCGCACAATGCGAAGTTCGACCGCGGTTTCTTGAATATGGAATTGCAGCGCTGCGGTAAGCCGCCAATTCCAGAACCCAACTGGGTCGATACTGTCGCGATCGCGCGGAAGAAGTTTCCTGGCGCACCCGCGAGCCTTGATGCGCTTTGCAAACGGTTTGACGTGAATGCCGAAGCGAGAACCTATCACGGTGCGCTGCTCGACAGTCTGCTTCTCGCTGAAGTCTATCTGGAGCTTCTAGGCGGCCGCGCGCACCGGTTTGATTTTGGCGGCAAGAGCGCGACGTCGACGGGCACGCGTGCGCCGGCTCAACAACGCCCCGTCGATCGCAAAGCGACGATCGACAGTGACGAAAAAGCCAATCATCAGGCTTTTATTGAAACGCTCGGAGAAAACGCGCTCTGGAAAAACTATTCCTGAGGCGCCGCTGACTCAGCCGCTTCTTGTTGCTGAGCTGCAGCTTGCGCCCGTTGTTTCTGGGAATTGTACAGCGCGCCAAAGTCAACGGGATCAATTCTCAGGGGTGGGAAGCCACCTTCTGCAGAAATGTCAGCAATTATCCGGCGGGCAAACGGGAACAGAATACGCGGGCATTCGATCAGCAGGATTGGCTCCATGTCGGCTTGTGAGAAACCCTGGAGGTGGAACTGACCGGCATAATCCATCTCGATCAGGAACAGCGCTGTTTCTTGTGTGCCAGCGCGGGCTTTGAGTTTCAGAGTAACCTCGAAAACCCCTTCATTATTGGCAACTGGCGTCGCGCCAACATCGATGCCGAGCTCAATATTCGGTTGATCTTGTACTGTTGCGCCTGGATTTTCGAATGAAAGATCCTTGATGTACTGGCTCAAAACGCGAATGGCGGGGCCTTGCGGTTGAGCATTGTCTTGCGGCTGAGTTGCCATATCTGGTGTGTCGGTCATCGGGGTTCACTCTAAGGCTGAAGATGACAGGCGGGTAACATGTGCCACAAAGTGGCGCAACGGTGGGTGGCACTTCTAAGAAAGCCCCTATATGAGAAGTGAAAGTCTGATAAAAGAGCCATACATGTCCTCTTCAATGATAGAATTTATCGTCCTGGCAGGAATTGCCCTTTTTGTAGGGTGGCGTTTGTTTGTCACACTTGGTCAGGACGAAGGTCCACCAGACGGGCGCTCGCGGACGCCGAGCCCGGCGCCGACGCCAGCGCCGTCAACGACAGCTCCAGCTGGAGGTGATGTCGTTCAATTCAGACCAACTTTCACAGGACCCGGCGCGGCAGGCATGGACGCGATCTATGATGTCGATCAAAGTTTCGAGCCCCGTGCATTCATGCAAGGTGCGCGCGCCGCTTATGAAATGATTGTTGGCGCCTTCGGACGCGGCGATCGCGCCGCTCTGAAACCCCTTCTCGATACGGATGTTTATGAAGCCTGGGATGCAGCGATTACAGAACGCGAGCAGACGGGCGCCGAAGGCATGCAATTATTGCGCATCCGGAAAGCCGAAATTGCCGATGCATCATTAGGCGATGATGGTATGGCGCGCGTCACCGTCCTTTACGAATCGGAACTTGGCGACGGCGAAACCACGACCAAGGCCGCCGAATTGTGGACCTTTATGCGTCAAACCAAATCGACAGACCCCAATTGGCTGTTGGATGATGTCGACATAGCCGACTAAGTTTCCCGCATTATAAGCAACTCGCATTGGTAACTTGAGACGCGCCGCCAAACCGGCCTAGACTCGGTGCATGCGAATCATCGGTCTTCTCAGTGTTGCCCTGCTCGCGCTTTCGGGCTGCGTCACGTCGCCGCCTTATCAACCCGCGCCAACGCAGCCGGTTGCGACCAACCCTCGTCCTGAAATCGACCCCAGCGCCTGGACCGTGACACCCAAGCCCGTTGAGTTCGATGTCCTGCCTGGTTGGCAAACTGCAGATCTGGCGCCTGGCCTCGCCGCCTTGCGCCGAAGTTGTGACGTGTTCGCCCGTCGCGCACCGCGCGAGGTACTATCGCAATCGGCGCCCTGGGCTGGCACTGGAGAGGAATGGGCCCCGGCTTGCGCGGCGCTTGATGTGATTGGTGACGCGCAAAGCGCCCGCGCGGTTTTGCAGGCTTTGTTCAGACCGGTTGAGATCGCAGCGCCGGATGGCTCGTCGCGGTTTACTGGTTATTTCGAGCCCACTTACGAAGCCCGCCTGTCACCGACGCCGCCATTCACGGAACCCATTCCAGCACGGCCGGACGACCTGATCGCGGAAGGGGGCCAAGTTTTTCAAGTTTTGCCGAATGGTGCGCGTCGAGCCTATCCATCGCGCGCCGAAATAACGCGCACCGGCGTCCGTCCTTTGGCTTATGCGCATCCGGCCGACGTCTTTTTCTTGCAAATTCAGGGATCCGGACGTTTGCTGCTTCCTGACGGGCGGACGCTGCGCGCCGTCTATGCCGCGAATAATGGTCAGCCATTTCGGTCAACGGCGAATTGGCTGATGCAGCGCGGCTGGATTTCGCGCAGTCAGGCCAGCATGCAGGGTATCCGTGCCTGGATGGACCGCACAACGCCGCAGCGTATGCGCCAGGCGATGAACGCCAATCCACGCTTTGTGTTTTTTAACCTTGAGCCGGAGGGCAATCCGCAACTGGGACCGAAAGGATCTTTCGGGGTGCCATTGACGCCGCTTGGCTCAATGGCTGTGGATTCGAGTATACATCCAGGCGGCGTGCCGATGTTTGTGCAGACAAAAGCTCCCGGTCTCGGCGGCGACTGGTCCGGACTGGTCGTGTCGCAGGATACTGGCGGCGCAATCAAAGGTCCGGTGCGCGGTGACTTGTACTTTGGCACAGGTCCGCAAGCTGGCAGCGCCGCGGATACGGTGAATGCACCTGGACGTTTATGGGTCTTGTTGCCGCGTGCAGTTGCGGCGCGAATCCGGATGCAGAACGCGGCACAGGCATCAACCTCTGGACCGATCGTTCTGTCGCCCTAAAACCCAGAATATGAGCCGGCGAGACCTTTCCGATAAAGACCGACGTGCCTGGGCGGCAGCGTCACGCAATGTGACGCCCTTGAAAGGGCGGCGCGGTACTCCGGCTGGCCTATCAAGAAAACGCGAAGATACTGAGCCATCGATCCCTCTGACGACCCGGGCCAAACCCTATAGCGCCCCGCAGAACCGACAAAATGAGCGTGCTGTGAGGCGCGGTCGCCCGCCAGTCTCGGCCAGTTTTGACTTACATGGTCATACGCGAGATTCAGCATTTCACGTCTTGCCAGCGTTTCTGGCGCGAGAGCAAAGCAAGGGAACGCAATGCGTGATCGTGATTACAGGCAAAGGCAAAACCGGCGAAGGTGTATTGAAACGCGCTTTCCTGAACTGGCTGGACTTGCCGGAAGCACGCGCTTTGGTGAGCGGTTTTGCACCGGCTCATCCCAGGCATGGCGGCGGCGGGGCCTGGTACGTCTTCCTGCGCCGTCGTTAGCACAAAAGAAAAAGGGGCAACCGAAGGCCGCCCCTTAATACTGTACACACTCTACTTGTGAATGTCATAGCGTCGTATCGTTAACCAATTACGACTGTTTCGCGAGCAAATTGCGAATTTCTTCGAGCAGAACTTCCTGGCGCGGTGGTGCCGGTGGTTCTGCTGGCGCTTCTTCTTCTTTTTTCTGCATATTGTTCATGCCTTTAATGATGAGGAACATCACAAAGGCGACAATGATGAATGAAATAAGCGCTGCGATAAATGCGCCGAGATCAACGATTGCTGCCTCTTTGATAACTTCGCCAGCATCGTTGAGGACCGCTTCCTGAACCGTGAACGTTAGGGATGACAAATCGATGCCGCCCATAATCGGTGCGAGTACCGGCAAGAAAACGCCTTGGATGAAGGCTGTGACGACCGTCGCAAATGCGCCGCCCATGACGAAACCCACCGCCATGTCGACGAGATTGCCTTTCATGGCAAACTCTTTGAATTCGTTGAACATAATAAACCCCTTCAGTCTTCCAGACCCTTACAGTCTGAGGCGAAGGATGTTGGAATTTTGCCGCAAGGTCAATTCTCAGGAACAGTCCTGATTACAGGCGTTTAGCGAGATTCCGGATCGACGCCGTCATTCACGCGGGCGCGCAATTCTTTACCGGGTCGGAAGAATGGGACTGATTTGGCTTCGACGCTAACCGCTTCGCCGGTGCGCGGATTGCGCCCTTTGCGAGCTTTACGCTGCCGGACTGAAAAGGCTCCGAAGCCGCGAAGCTCCACACGGTCGCCGCGGGACAAGGCGTCAGCAATCTCGTCAAGAATTACGGACACCACTTTTTCAAGGTCCTCCGGACGAAGTTCCGGATTCTCTTCTGCAAGTTTAGCAATCAATTCAGATCTTAGCATGTCTTTGAACCTAAACGAAAAATGCGACGGAGACTAGGCCTCCGTCGCAAAATACTTATCCATTACCTTAAAATTAGGTTTGGATGGTGGGTGGCTTAAGCGTCGTCGCTTTTAGCCGCCTTTTTCTTAGCTGGAGCCTTTTTCTTGGCGGGTGCCTTTTTCTTTGGCTTCGCCTCAGCTTCGGCTTCTGCCTTAGCTTCTTCGGGGGCTTCAGCTTCCGCTTCTGGTTCAGCTTTTGCTTCAACTTCAGCTACCGGTTCTGCGGCAGTTTCAGGTTCAGCTACGTCACCATCGTCGCTAGTGGCGAGGGCTGCACCGAGGATATCACCCAGTGACGCACCGCTATCAGCGGACCCGTACTGCGCGACAGCTTCCTGCTCTTCGGAGATTTCCAGTGCCTTGATAGAAACTGAAATCCGGCGAGAGGATTTATCCACTTGCGTGACTTTCGCATCGATCTTGTCACCAACCGCGAAACGCTCTGGGCGTTGTTCGCTGCGATCGCGAGACAGGTCAGAACGACGGACGAAGGCTTTGACCGGTGGATCACCGAACGTGACTTCGATCCCGCCAGACGCGACTTCGCTAACCGTACAGGTCACGATGGCGCCGCGCTTGACCGCAGTGTTGTCCGCGATTGGATCGCCGCCAACTTGCTTGATACCGAGCGAGATACGCTCTTTGTCAGTATCGACGTCGAGGACGCGAGCTGTGACGCTGTCACCTTTTTGGAAGGCTTGAATGGCTTCTTCGCCAGACTGTTCCCAAGAGATGTCGTTGATGTGGACCATGCCGTCGAGGTCTGGGCCAAGGCCAACGAACAGACCAAACTCTGTAATCCCGCGGACTTCACCTTCAATGTCAGTGCCGACCGGATGCTCAGCCATGAAGGCCGACCATGGATTGTCTTGAGTCTGTTTGAGACCAAGAGAGATACGGCGCTTCTCGCTATCAACGTCGAGCACCTCAACGAGGACCTCTTGCGACGTGGAAACGATTTTGCCCGGGTGAACGTTTTTCTTGGTCCAGCTCATTTCAGAAACGTG
>CAYGUD010000046.1:8712-11714 GCA_964352865.1 uncultured Hyphomonas sp. | reverse complement strand
CTGCGCGGATTCGAGAGCGGCTTTGGCTTCGGCCAGCGTGCGTTCAGCCTCCGCCTCTTTTTCCTTATTGGTCGTGTCGCTGGCGACAGGCAGCGCGGCCAGCGCTTCTTTGGCGTCGCTCAGGGTCCGCTCAGCTTCTTCGCGCTGGCTTTGTTCGCGCTGAATATCTTCGGCAAGACGACTGGCTTCGCGCTCGAGGCCGGCAAGCAAGTCTGCGGCATTCTTACGCTCGGTTTCAACGCGCGCCAGCTCGATACGCGCCTGACCAAGTTTGCCAGATGCGGTCGCTTCTGCTGTGCGGAGCGGGCCAATGCCATCGCTGGCTTCAAGGCGTTTGGTCTCCGCGACGGCCGCTTCACGGGTCAGGCGTTCGACTTCCGTCTTCGCGCGCGCCAGGGCCACGGCGTTGGTTTCCTGATCAGCTTTCGCTGTGAACCATTTCAAATGCGCCAGATAGGCTTCGAGGGCCGAGATTTTGGTGCTGAGTTCTTTATACTTGCGGGCTTTGCGGGCTTGCCGCTTCAAGCTGTCCAATTGCCGTTCGACTTCGGCAGAGACTTCTGTGAGACGATCGAGATTGGTTTCGGCGCCGCGAAGTTTCAGTTCAGCTTCGTGTCGCCGTGTGTTTAATCCAGAAATACCTGCGGCTTCTTCGAGAATCCGGCGGCGATTTTGCGGCTTGGAACCGATCAGCTCGCTAATCTGCCCCTGGCGCACCAGAGAGGGCGAATTTGCGCCAGTAGACGCATCTGCGAAAAGCAGTTTGATGTCTTTGCCCCGAACCGTTCGGCCGTTCAGCTTATAGCTCGACCCGGCGCCCCGTTTCAGACGGCGCATGACTTCCAGCGTGTCAGAGCTGTTAAACTCCGGCGGCGCCGTGCGCGCACTATTATCGAGCACCAGCGTCACTTCGGCCAGTTCCCGGGCTGGGCGGCCAGCAGCGCCGGAGAATATCAGGTCATCCATTTCGCCGCCGCGCATGGCTTTGGCGGAATTGGCACCCATGGCCCAACGCATCGCTTCAAGGAGATTGGATTTGCCGCAGCCGTTAGGGCCAACAATGCCGGTCAAACCAGGTCGGATCGGGACGGCTTCAGGGTCCACGAAGGACTTAAAGCCTGCAATGCGTAACTCTGTTAACTGCATGCCGCCCCCATCATATCTTACTCGCTCGCCGTTTCGCCGAGCGCTGCATCAAGCACCGCTGTAAAGGTCGCCACGGAAATGCGCGCATTGCTGTCGACCAGTTCGCCATCCAGATAGAATGTTGGTGTGGCATTGACGCCTTTGGCCTGTGCAGCAGCGATCGAGGCGCGGATAGCATCGCGATTTTCCTGACTGTCGAGGCAGGCTTCGAAGGCTTCATCCGTGTCGATACCGTGATTGACGCCGACTTGCTTCAGGGCTTCGACGACCGGGCCGCCTTGTCGGGCAAGTGTCAGAATTGCCCCCTGGCGCATGAACAGCTCGTCGAGCAAGTCGTAATATTCAGCGCCTTCGGTGCATCGCGCGAGCGTGAAACCAGCGACAGCGATATTTGCCGGCGCTGTTGGAAATTCTCGAAACACAAGGCGCACTTTGCCAGTATCAATATAGTCCGATTTCACGGTCGGCAGAACCCGCGTGTGAAAATCGAGACAGGCCGGACACGTCCAGCTGGCATACTCGATCAATGTGACGGGCGCGTCTGGATCGCCAAAAATCACATCTTGCAAGACAACGCCATCACTTCCAGACGATCCGGAATCGCCCGTGGTATCGCCGCCATCGCTGGCAGAGCCACATGCGGCCAATGCCAGTATAGCGAGGGCGCCCAATGCGCCACGACGAGAGAATCGAAGCATGCTCATAACCTTTCCTTAACAATCTGAGTCGGATTGGTTGCCAAGTTGTTAACGCTGTTGCGGAGGCGAAACGAAGCCTATTCGGTTTCGGCTTCGGCGCTGGTCTCTTCTGGCAAACCAAGTTTGGAATTTAGCAGGGCTTTCATGCCATCTGCTGTGCGCCAGTCATAGCCCTGTAGCTTTTCGCCATTCAGGAACACAGTTGGCGTCGAGTTCACGCCCTGGCTATCGCCTTTCATGACGGACTCGCTGATCGCGTAGGTGACATCCTGATTGCTCAGGCATTCAGTGAATGCATTGCCTTCTATCCCGTAACTGGAGGCCAGTGTCCGCATCGCGCTTTCTATGTCGCCGCCGGAGCGGGCGAGATTCAGAATATTGTCCTGCGCCGCAAACAGATCGTCGATGACGTCATAATATTTATCTTCGCCAGCGCAGCGCGCCAGAGCAAATCCAGCAACTGAAATATTAGCCGGGGCCGTCGGAAATTCGCGGAAGACGAATTTGACATGGCCAGCTTCGACAAATTCAGATTTCAGCATCGGGATGACATCATTATGAAATTGCAGACAGGCAGGACATGTCCAGCTTGCATATTCGACAATTGTGATCGGCGCGTCAGCATTGCCCAGGGCGATATCCGTCAACGCAATCTCACCAGAATCTGATGTCGATGTTTGGGCATTGCTGGAATCCGCCGCACCGCAGGCTGTGAGCGCGATGGCAGAGAAAGCAACAAGAGCTGCGCGACGAGAGAAGCGAAACATGGGCAAACCTTTCAGGGTTCAAAACGGAAGAGCAGGGGGACGATCAGGCGTATCTTCTTCAGGTTCAGCCGTTAACACAGCTTCGCCCAATGCAACAATTGCAGCGCGCAGTTTTTCGTCATCAATTGATGTCGCGCTGGCGAGTAAAGCTTCACGCTGTTCTGGTGTGAGAGGAACGCGTACGGCCGCTGGCGGCTTCGGCGCAGCGCCGAAATGGCCCTGCAAAATCTTGATCGCGGTGATGTCGCCTCCTGCAGCGACAGAGACGCGCTGGCGAATGATCTCGCTTTGATGCTGCACCAGACCTGCGGCGGCGGGAATGACGGTCAGCGTCAGGCGGCGTCCGCCTTTTGCGGGCGTGAGTTTCTCTGGCCGACAGAGCCGCGCCAAT
>CAYGUD010000046.1:4449-8702 GCA_964352865.1 uncultured Hyphomonas sp. | reverse complement strand
ATTGTTCGCCGACAATCTCTTTCCACTGAACTTTCAACCGGCTGAGCGTTGGGGCCTTGTTCGGCAATTTCTTGCGAGTCAGGCGCATCGCTGCCTTGCCCAGCGTACCCGGCCCGGGATGCACGGGCTTTGCCTTCGCATAGCGAAGTTTGACGCGGGCGCGTGCTTCTTCCAAAGGATCGAGGCTTGATCGTTTTACCATTCAGAACAGTTTGCCCCTCATGAACATGGATGAAAAGTTACACTTTGCAGACTTTTCCGATCGATTGCTCGATTGGTATGCCGATGCGGCCCGGGATTTGCCCTGGCGCGTCGGGCCAAAAGCACGTGCCAACGGGGTGCGGCCTGATCCGTATCGGGTCTGGTTGGCCGAGATTATGCTGCAGCAAACCACTGTGCCACATGCGACGCGGTATTTTCATGCTTTCACAGAACGCTGGCCAAACGTCGACGCGCTGGCCGCTGCCCCGGATGAGGATGTCATGGGCGCATGGGCCGGGCTGGGCTATTATGCGCGCGCCCGCAATTTGTTGAAATGCGCGCGAGCAGTGGTCCAGCTTGGTGCCTGGCCTGATACGGTCGATGGCTTGCGGGCGCTGCCCGGGATCGGGCCGTATACTGCAGGCGCCGTCGCGGCATTGGCTTTCGATCGCAGAGCGGCAGCTATTGATGGTAATGTCGATCGCGTCTTCGCCCGTATGATGGCGCTGAGCGGTGAATGGAAAACCGAGAAAGAGCGGCTGAAAGGCGTGGTGGAGACATTGGTGCCGGGTGATCGTCCGGCAGAGTTTGCAGAAGCTCTGATGGATCTCGGGGCAACGATATGTACCCCGCGTTCGCCAAATTGTTTGATTTGCCCGGTGCGGTCCTATTGCCTGGCGCAAGCCAAAGGTGCGCCTGAGCGCTATCCGATCAAGCCGAAGAAAACGCCTAAGCCGCAGCGCCGCGGACATGTCTATGTGCTGCATGCAAAGGATCGGACGGTGATGACGGATCGCCGCCCGGATCGTGGTCTCCTGGGCGGAATGATGGGGCTTCCAACGTCTCACTGGTCAGGCGAGTTTGAGATCCCGAAATTCCCCTCAAAGGCGAGTTGGGAAAACGTCGGAGAAGTCCGCCATGTGTTCACGCATTTCTCGCTGACCCTGAAAGTGTGGCGGGCAGAGACTGAGCAGATCTCGCTCGCCACCCCCTTCAAGCATGCGGCGGACCAATTACCGAGTGTGTTCTCGAAAGCGCTCAAGCTTGCTCTGAAGGATGTCTGATTGCGATGAGGATAGCCTTTGCGGTGTTGTATTGTCGTGCGCGCCGAGCGTGCAGGTATCGTCATGATCGAAGCGTAAATAATCGGGCGTAAAGGCAAAGGACTTGCTCGCAATCGCTTCGCTCGCGGCGGTTTCGGCAGACCATTCCGTGACGCCGTCCATTGGAATTTCTGGATGATCCAGGCCAAAGCAATGCTGACTATTGCCAATCGCATAATAAGCTGGCGACAGGCTTGGTAAGCCGAGGCTGGCGACATGGTCGAGCGCCATGTCGCTATACGAATAGCCCCACATCTCGAGATAGGCGCGTAAATCCCGCTGCGCAGACCAGGACAAAGCAATCAGCAGCCAGTCATTCTGCGACAGAGAATTGGCCGTTTCGAGGTCAATGCCAGCAAAACCAAGCCCAGGCGCATTCTTGGTCCATTTGGAAGTGTCGTGATTATTGGCCTGAAACTCACGCGTGACGAGATTTAAGCGCGGCATCATTTTCCAGCCATCGTCGAATGCGCCCTGGTTCTGCAAAGCAGCGAGGAGCTGTACAAACATCGTCGCTTGGTAGGTTTGTGGTGAAAGATCCTGGTCGCGCATATATTGCGTCGGATCGGAGCGCGATCGGCTGTCCTGAATGATGTCGAACAGGGTTTCGTGGCGCAGGCCGGCGCATCGGAAGCCAACCATGCCAGTGTCCGAATAATGGCGATACTGTGTATGGAATGCATAGAGGTTGGTCGTCGAGTGTATGGGATCTCCACCTTCAAAATGGTGCCGATTACGAAATTCCAGTCCGTGTCCCAATTCGTGCAAATCGCCGAGATAAATGGGATCGTAATTCCACAGCGCATCATATGGGTTCCCCGATGTGCCAGCGCAGTTTGGCGCGCTCAACGTACAGGCGGGACGGTCGGCATTCATATGTTTGACCAAGTGCATGGTGGGAATGGTCAATCCGTTGTTTTCAGCAAACGCGCGTAGATCGGGGTTTTCGCGAATGCCCGGGCCTTCCCATCCGGCCAGCCAATGAGGCCAGTCGCGGACATAGGTTTCGGTCAAATCCTCAAGACGCTCGGGCGTGCCGATATGGGTTTCCGCAAGCGTTTCCCGCATTTTTTCCGCCGTCGAATGGACCTCGAAATACGGGGTTACAAACTCCGCCCAATCATACTGATCCATAACAAGCGCATTCCGGAAAGATTGCGTGTCTTCCGGGCCGCGCCAGACCGGATGTTTGCCAATATTTTGAAAGTCCAGGTCGACATCTAAATCATCGGCGTCAAAATAGGCATGTACCGGGCCGCCCGTGGCCGAGGTGATTTCGAGTGTTTCGCCAGGTTCAATTGTCAACAGGTGTGAGGCCAGGACGAGCGGCCGGTCATATTGCGATCGAAATGGCGCATTGGCCGACTCGCGGATAGACTGGACGCGCAGTTCGACCCGGACATTGCTCGAATCGTTGCGTGTTACAGTCACGGTCTCGCCAGGCAGGGCGTATATACCGGTCGTTCTAAAGGGGCGCCGAGAGACCAGGCGCACGGTCTCATCTTCCAACAAGTCAGATCGAAACTGATTTCGGCTATAGGTGCCGAGGTTTCCGACAGCGTTCGTCTTGCGGTGAACAATCGCGGTCAAGTCGCCGAACATGGCGCGGATGATATCCGTGCTCGGCGTCGTGTTCTTGTCCATCGGAAACTCGGTTTGGCTGCGATAATCATCGCCAACCAGCACCATCAAAGCCCATAAGCGGTCTGCCCTCGACGCCGGAAAAGGCTGTATCTTTTCGACATCAAATCGCGCGACCAATATTTTCGCAAGGACTAATGGCCAGAAGATCTCATCCGCGAAAGCCTCGTTCTCTGTGCATTCCCAATATTGCTGGCAATCTGACAGATCATAGTCCAGGGTTTCGCGTTCAATACCGTCAATCAGGGTTTCGATCGCGGCGAACTCTTCCGGCTGCCAATCGCGCAAGGTTCCGATCGGAGAGGCTTCGGATATGGACTCGAGAAAGCGCGTATTATTGCTGAAATAAGTGACATTAAACAGGTCGAAAAGTTCCGTGCCCAGGGCCTGCCGCCGCGCCGACGATTGCAGATAGAGGACGGCCACGCCGTCTGCCATGGCCTTTTCGACACGGTCGCGAATAGTCGATGCAGCGGCTGCGTCGCTGACATTGTGAGAGATCACGATAAGGTCTGTTTCATCGGTCAAACATGAGTCCAGGTCGAGGCCATCACAGTCCCCAGCCGCATTGACGCGGATGGCATCGCCATAAGTTGTGTCCAACCATGACCGCGTCGAGGAATCGTCCAGGAATCGACCGCTATCCGGGAGGTTGGCGAGCACCACCTGGAATCCGCTATCCGGATCTTTGTCGAGCAGCCACGCGATCATGTTCCGCATCAACTTCTGCATATCCTCATTCAGCGCCGATGGATCGTGCTGTGCGGCGCGCATCGGATTGTCGCCCAGCAGAATGAACCGACTATTTTCAGTTCGACCGAAAACGCCGAGGGTCTGACCCTCAGACGGATCCTCAAGCGGGCTCTGTGAGGGGCCGCTTGCATTTGAAATGAGAAGCGGGGCATTACTGCCGAATTGGGCATACAAAAGCGCAGCCTGATCATTCACTTGCCATGTCACATTGGTCAGGCTGTCTGCTGCGGCGCTGCCATTTGCATTGAGCTGGTACAGCGTCGCAATATCGGCATTGTTCTGATCGCGAACGCGCTGCACCTCCTGAAGAAACGCCCCGGCGGGCGTGAAGTCGGTTTCCGCTGCAATGATCGAATAATCGCCTGTGCGCAGCGCCTGTTCGACCGCATCGCTGGCAATATCCAGTGTAATCTCCGCGCGCGCCGCGTCCGTACCATCGCTGGCTTCGACTATAATCGTGCTGCTGCCGATATCAGCGCTGCCAGGGGTTCCACTCGCTGAGCCTGACGCATCCAAGCTGAGCCAGTCCGGACTTTCGATGAGTGTGAAGGAAAT
>CAYGUD010000046.1:0-4439 GCA_964352865.1 uncultured Hyphomonas sp. | reverse complement strand
GGATTAAACCGCGCCGGCAGTTCATCTAGAACGCGTCGCCATCCGCATCGCTGGCCGAAATGGTGGCCGACAGTGCGACATTCTCAAGCCCGAAAATTGTCGATGTTTCAATCACCGGTGCTGAGTTGGATTCCGTCGCCGGAGGCGGGACGGGTACGACGCCTGGCGGGTTCGTGGTTTCATCACCGCTACCACCACTGCACGCCGCCAAGCTTAAAATGAGCGCGATGACACCTGTTTTGTACGACACTGCCAACTCCAACAATCTGGTTTTGGTCAGAGCTTGAGGCGCATGGTTTGCGTGGGTGTTAAGCAAATCGGAGAGTTTTCCGCCATTCGTCTACTATGAGACGCAATGACAATCTGGGCGCGAATGAAGTGTGTTTGGAGGCCGGCGGGCGCGTGGAGCCTGCTGCTCCGACGTCAGGCCTTATGTCAGGCTGCGGGAGGCTCTAGGGTTGTGTCAAACAGATAGAATACAGGAGCGAGACACATGGACTTTCAGCTAAAAGGCAAGAATTGCATCATCCTTGGCGGCACGCGCGGCATTGGCCGGGCCATCGCTGATACGCTCGCAGATGAGGGCGCCAATGTTGCGATTTGTGCCCGCAATGGCGATCAGGTGGCCGCTGCGGTTTCCGAACTCAAAGCCAAAGGCGTCTCGGCAACAGGCGGCTCAGTCGATGTCACCAATGGCGAGGACTTGAAAGCCTGGATCACATCTACGGCCGAGACTTTGGGCGGCATCGATATCCTGATCTCCAATGCTGGGGCGATGGCGCAGGGCAATGATCCGGAATCCTGGAAACAGAATTTCAATCTCGATGTCCTTGGCGCGGTAAATGCGTTCGATGCGGCAGAGCCTTTTCTCGGCAAGGCTGCAGATGAGAAAGGCGACGCAGCGTTTGTGATTATCGCGTCTATCTCGGCGGCTGTGGCCGATAATGCGGGCTCATACGGCCCGATCAAAGCGGCTCTGATCCATATGGCCAAGGGGCTGGCGCGCCAGCATGCCAAGCGTGGGATCCGCACCAATGTCGTCTCGCCGGGCATGGTCTATTTTGAAGGGGGTATCTGGCACCAGGTTGAACAGAATATGCCGGACTTTTTCAAGCAAGCACTCTCTCGAAACCCGACCGGCCGCTGTGCGTCGCCGCAAGAGATTGCCAATGCCGCCGTTTTCCTGGCCAGCCCGCTTTCGTCTTACACCACGGGCTCGAACCTGATCGTTGACGGGACCGTGTCGAACCGGGTGAATTTCTGAGGGGGCGAGACTTCGAACAGTCGCAAAGCTTGTGGAAATAGCACCGAATGTTCTTGTAATGTTCTTTTTCCTGTGATGCATATATGGCATGCGGACAGGACAAAAGCTCAGGAAAAATGGCCGGGTGGACCGGGCTGCGGTGGCGGAACTTCAAGAACGCTTCCATCATCGCGGCCGGGGCGCGGTTTCAAACCAGACGGGACGGTTTGAGCGTGAAACGCGCGAAGCGCTGGATGATGGCTGGGACACAATCGAAGAAGACGCGTCGCGTTTGACCACGACTCTCATCAAAGAGACGCCGCGCACCATCATCACGTTTAACAAATCGCCGGACATTCATTTTGACCGGTCGATCAATCCGTATCGTGGTTGTGAGCATGGCTGCGTCTATTGTTTTGCGCGCCCGACCCATGCTTATCACGGCCTCTCTGCGGGCCTGGATTTTGAGAGCAAGCTTTTCTACAAACCTGAGGGCCCCGATCTGTTACTGCGCGAGCTGTCGCGCCCTGGCTATGTGCCGCGTCCGATCGCGCTTGGGGTCAATACGGATGCCTACCAGCCAGTGGAGCGTGAGCAAAAGCTGACGCGCCGGTTTCTGCAAATTCTCAGCGATTACAATCATCCGGTGTCACTGCTGACCAAATCGGCTTTGATCCAGCGCGATCTGGATCTTATCGCGCCCATGGCCAAGAAGAAGCTGTGCCGTGTTGGTCTGTCGATTACCACGCTGGACCCGAAACTGGCGCGGCTGATGGAGCCGCGAGCGGCGACTCCGAAAAAGCGCTTTCAAACGGTGCAGGCGCTGAGCGATGCCGGCGTCCCGGTGACGGTCATGGCGGCGCCAATTATCCCGACACTGAATGAGCCGGAGCTGGAGGCTCTGCTTGAAGCGGCAAAAGAGCATGGCGCGATCGGGGCAGGCTATGTCCTGGTGCGCCTGCCGCATGAGTTGAAAGATATTTTCCATGAATGGCTGGTCCAGCATTATCCGGATCGCGCAGCGCGGGTGATCAACTTGCTGCGGGATATGCGCGGCGGTCAGGATTATGATGCGAACTGGTTTGAGCGCGGCACGGGGAAGGGCGCACATGCAAAACTGATTGCGAAGCGGTTTGCGCGAACCATGCGGCGTTTTGGACTGGATCGGGTTCGCCCGGCGCTACGCACAGATTTGTTTCAGCCGCCAATATTGAAGGGCGATCAATACCGTATGGACTTTTAGTTTATTGTACCGCTTGCGCGGCAATAGCTTCAGCATTGGCTTCTTGCTCGGCCCGGGTCAGCCGGTAATTGCGCAGGATCAATGCCGCGAGCGCGTAAGAGACGACCGGCACGCCGACAAAGACCAGCATCAAGCCTCGCACAACTTCCGGGCTATTCTCGCCTGACGGATCAAAGCCGACCCAGGCGCCGAGCAAGATGTAAGGGATGCCAATCGCAAAGCTTGCGCCGGTCTTGTATGCGCCTGACATGAAAGAGTAATACATACCGGATCGGTTTTCGCCGGTTTTGGCTTGTTCGGCTTCGATAATATCCGCCACCATTGATCGCACCAGAATGAACGGCGTGCCATATCCAATACCGGACACAATCGCTGCGAAGAGCAGATAATACACCCCGCCGCCCATCGCGCTGAGCGGGAGATAAACCAGATATGTAACGATCGACCAGATGCAGGTGATCATGAAAACGGAGTGTTTTTCTGTGCGCTCGGATAGCTTTACCCAAAGCGGCATGGCCCCAAAACCGGCAATAAAAAACACCATCAATATGACAGGGGCATAGCCAGTGACGCCAAATCCCCATTGCGCCGCGAACAGGAATGTGCCGCCGGTTCCGGCGATCGCGATCCCGATCAGAATTTCGACCATCAAGACGCGGAACATGTTGGGATTCTGGAGCGCTGATTTCATTGCCGTCCAGCTGAACTGCATCGGCTTTTCATCGGTTTTGGGAGCCGGATCCGGGACAAACAGGACCGCGAGCAATACGGTCAATGGCAGGACAATCAGCAATATGACGCCCATCACTTGCACTTGGCCGCGCCGTTCAATGCCATAATAAATGGCTAGCAATGTCGGGACGATCAACAGCGTGAGCAGCGTGATTGTGTTGACGATTTCGCGCCACATGAACATCCGCGACCGCTCATCATAGGCCGTCGTGATCATCGGCACCCAGGACTGATGCGGCGTCTGCAACATGGTGAAGCCGAGCCATAGCACAGATAACCAGATCACCAGATAGAGCGGCGAAACGGTCTCCCCGCTCGGTATGAACATGAAATAGGCGCCAAGCATCAAAATCGGCACGCTGCCGATCAGCCAATGTTTGATGCGGCCATGCTTTGTGGGGCGTGAATCAACCAGCCAGCCCATCACAGGATCGGTGCCGAGGTCCCAGAAGCGCAGGATCATGAAAATCAAGCCGACCATTGTGGTGCCGAGGCCCAATTGGTCCGCATACATGGGGGCAACGAACACCGCCATAGGCAGTCCGACAGCGGCAAGCGGCATTCCAACGCCAGCAAAAGCAAGGACTCTTGGTAGCGGAAGACGGTCTGTCACGGAGCTCATATTTAGAAGATGACGCTCGCGTCACGAAAGGCAAGCGAAATCGATATGCGCGCGATAATTACACAGACTTGTCCACAGGCGGCGTTTCGTGCAGTTTCGGAATCGAAACAATTGGGGGCGAATCAGTTTCGCGGCTTGGTAACGAATCATCAACCCGAACGGACTCATTTGGGGTGCTTCTGATTCGCAACTGATTCGACGATGGGAAGTACAGGGTATGGAGCTCAACAAAAACACAATTATTGAAGGCGAGTGCGTCGACGTTCTGTCGCGTCTCCCGGACCAGTCCGTAGATCTCATCTTCGCTGACCCGCCTTATAATCTGCAACTTGGCGGCGGTCTGACCCGGCCTGACCAATCGGTTGTCGACGGTGTCACGGATGCCTGGGACCAGTTTGACAGCTTTGATGCTTATGACCTTTTTACCCACCAATGGCTCAGTGAGTGCCGCCGGGTTCTGAAAGACAATGGCGCGATCTGGGTAATCGGATCCTATCACAATATTTTCCGCGTCGGGACTGTGCTGCAGGATGCCGGCTTCTGGATTCAGAACGATGTTATCTGGCGCGAGTCCAACCCGATGCCGAATTTCAAAGGCA
>CAYGUD010000045.1:4827-11844 GCA_964352865.1 uncultured Hyphomonas sp. | reverse complement strand
CAGTTCGGCCAGCGGATCCTGCAGCGCCTTCTGGATCACGCGCTTCAGCGGACGAGCGCCGTAAACCGGGTCATAGCCTCGGTCTGCAAGCCATTGACGGGCGCTTTTTGTGAGCTCGATACTCATTTTACGATCTGCCAGCAGGTTGCCAAGACGGGCGATCTGAATATCGACAATATGATCAATCTCACCGCGGCCAAGACGTTTGAAGAACACGGTCTCGTCGATCCGATTGATGAATTCCGGTCGGAAGTGTGCGCGGATCGCCGCAGATACCGCCTCGCGCTGGGCGGGTGACAATTCACCTTCATCGCCGCTCGCAATCGCATCCGCTCCGAGGTTCGAGGTCATGATGACAACCGTGTTTTTGAAATCCACTGTGTGTCCCTGGCCATCGGTCAGGCGACCATCGTCGAGCACTTGCAGAAGCGTGTTGAACAGATCGGGATGGGCTTTCTCGACTTCGTCAAACAAGACAACCTGATAAGGACGGCGACGAACAGCTTCGGTGAGAACGCCGCCTTGATCATAGCCGACATAACCTGGAGGCGCGCCAATCAGTCGAGCCACTGAGTGCTTCTCCTGAAATTCCGACATATCGAGCCGCAGGACTGCTGAATCATCATCGAACATGAATTCGGCCAAAGCCTTGGTGAGCTCGGTTTTGCCGACCCCGGTTGGACCGACAAACAGGAAGGAGCCAATTGGACGATTAGGGTCCTGCAATCCTGCTCTCGCCCGGCGCACGGCGTTCGAAACCGCTTGCAACGCATCTTCCTGGCCGACGACACGCGCCCGCAGCGAATCTTCCATGCGGAGCAGTTTCTCGCGCTCGCCTTCGAGCATTTTGTCAACGGGGATACCCGTCCATTTGCTGACGACACCCGCAATATGATCAGGGCGCACGACTTCTGAAACGAGGCCGTCATTGGCGCTCGGCTCTTCACTGCCCTCAACATCCGCAATGCGCTTTTCGAGTTCCGGTATGGTTGAGAATTTGAGTTCAGAAGCCGTTTGCAGATCACCCACGCGCTGGGCTTCCGCCATGTCTGCATAAGCGCGGTCCAGCTGTTCTTTGGCTGACGCTGTGCCTTTGAGTTTGTCTTTCTCTGCCGCCCACGCCGTGGATAGCTCGTCGGACTTGGTCTGCAGCTCGCCAATTTCGCCTTCGATCGTTTTCAGGCGGTCCTTGGACGCGTCGTCTTTTTCCTTTTTAAGCGCTTCAGCTTCGATTTTCAGCTGCAACAGACGCCGATCAATCTCGTCCAGCTCTTCCGGTTTGGAATCGACTTGCATGCGCAGCCGAGAGGCCGCTTCATCCATCAAGTCGATAGCTTTGTCGGGCAAGAAGCGATCGGTGATATACCGATTGGACAATGTCGCGGCAGAGACAATCGCCGCGTCGCTGACCCGCACACCATGATGCGCCTCATACCGGCCTTTCAAACCGCGCAGGATAGATATCGTGTCTTCAACAGTCGGTTCATCAACGAATACCGCCATAAACCGGCGGGCCAATGCGGCGTCGCCTTCGACATATTTGCGATATTCATCCAGCGTCGTCGCGCCCAGACAATGCAGCTCACCGCGCGCCAGAGCCGGCTTGATCAGGTTTGACGCATCCATGGCGCCATCTGTTTTACCAGCGCCGACCAGGGTGTGCATTTCGTCGATGAACAGGACGACATTGCCTTCCGCTTGTTCGACTTCTTTCAGGACGGCTTTCAATCGCTCCTCAAATTCGCCGCGAAATTTCGCACCTGCGATCAGCGCGCCCATGTCCAGCGCTAACAGGCTTTTCTCTTTCAGGCTTTCAGGCACATCGCCATTAACAATGCGCAGCGCCAGACCTTCCGCGATCGCCGTCTTACCGACGCCAGGCTCTCCAATCAGCACAGGATTGTTCTTGGTCCGACGTGACAGAACTTGAATCGCGCGCCGGATTTCTTCATCGCGGCCGATCACCGGGTCGAGTTTGCCCGAGCGAGCGTCCTTGGTCAGATCGCGGGTATATTTTTTGAGCGCCTCATATCCTTCTTCAGCATTGGCGCTGTCGGCTGTTCGGCCTTGGCGCAATTGCGTCACCGCAGCTTCTAGCAAGTTTGCCGTCACGCCAGCTTGTTTCAGGGCATCGGCGGCTTTTGAGTTTTTAAGACCGGCGAGCGCAATCAGCATGCGCTCGACTGTGACGAAGCTGTCGCCAGTTTTCTTGGCGCCAGCTTCCGCGTCCGCGAAAAGTTTGGCCGTCGTCTGATCAAGGCGCAGACCGCCTTGTCCGCCGGAAACTTTTGGGATCGCGCGTAAAGCGTCGTCGAGCAGTTGCACAACGCGTTCAGGCTGACCGCCGGCGGCGCGAATTAAGTTGACGGCAAGTTGATCGCGATCTTCGAGCATCGCTTTGAGAATATGTTCGGGCAGAAATAGCTGGTTTGAATTGGCAAGGGCCGTTGTTTGTGCGGCTTGCAAAACGCTTTGAGCGCGTTCGGTGTAGGTCTCGAAATTCATTTCTCATCCCCTTTCAAAGGCAGATTAGAACCGCCAACAAAAGTTGCGCGGTCGTTAGGTTTCAATCTGGGTCCCGCTCAGCGGCAACCCTTCTGACTAGCATGTGGGAATGCATAAACGGGTTCGCAAGAGACAAGTCGCGAACCCGTATTTCAATTGGATACTTGAGATCAGGTAGCCGGGATAAGCCCGGCTTTTTCTGGATCGCCAACAATTTTGATCAGTGTCTTGCGGAGCTTGTTCAGGGCCTGATGTTCTATCTGCCGGACACGCTCTTTCGAGATGCTGAGGCGTTTGCCAAGCACTTCCAGTGTGACGCTGTCATCAGTCAGTCGGCGCTCTGAAATGATCAATGTTTCACGCTCATTGAGCACTTCTAGCGCTTCAGCGATCCACGCTTTTCGCTTGGCATTGTCACGGTCTTCCATAACCACTTGGTCTGGTGTTGCGCTATTGTCTGGGAGGAGATCCTGCCATTGGGCTTCACCGTCTACCGAAAGAGGTGCGTTCAGGGAGCGATCTGACGCTGACAGGCGTGAGGCCATGGTCTCAACATCGCGCTCCGGGACGCCGAGATGCTCCGACACCCATTTCTTGTTTTCAGCCGTCATGATCGCATCACCGGTATCATCAATCTTGGCGCGGAGGCGGCGCAGGTTGAAGAAGAGAGATTTTTGAGCCGCAGTCGTACCTGTCCGAACAATTGACCAGTTGCGCAGTACATAATCTTGTATCGAAGACCGGATCCACCAGGATGCATAAGTGGAGAAACGGACTTCTCTTACCGGATCAAAACGGGCGGCCGCTTGCATCAGGCCAACATTCCCTTCCTGGACCAGATCGGACAGAGGGAGACCATAATGCCGGAATTTTGAAGCCATGGAGATTACCAGGCGCATGTAGGCTGTGGTAAGTTCGTGAAGTGCGTCTTCGTCTTCGTGGTCACGCCATCGCCGCGCCAGGTTGAGCTCATGCTCAGCTTCGAGCATCGGGGCCTTCATCGCTTTGCGGACAAAGTTGCGGTCTGGATTCCCAGCAGCGTGGTTGGTCGCGGTCATTCGATCTCCCGTACCCATTAAGGTTGCGTTCAGAATTGTTTACGAGAGGTTTCGGTGAGTAGATCAAAAATTTCTTGAAAAATATTATTGCGACCTAAAAAGCAAAAACCCCGCCGGTGACGACGGGGTTTTCATTAAGTTTCTTCGCCGCTTTCCGGCTCGCCCTTTCAGGCAGCTTTTTTCTTGGCCAACGATTCAGCCAGGCGATCCATTGCCGAGCTGTGATCGATGCTTTCGACCGCCGCCAATTCACGGGCCATGCGATCAAGCGCGTTTTCATAAAGCTGGCGCTCTGAGTAAGATTGCTCAGGTTGATCTTCCAAACGGTGCAAGTCGCGAACGACTTCAGCAATGGAAATCAGATCACCAGAATTGATCTTGGCTTCGTATTCCTGCGCCCGGCGCGACCACATGGTGCGTTTGATCCGGGCTTTTCCGCCAAGTGTTTTGAGAGCATCGTCAACCAGTTTCGACCCCGCCAATGCGCGCATGCCTGAAGCAATTGCACGATTGGTTGGAACGCGCAGGATCATTTTGTCCTGGTCGAACGAGACAACATAAACTTCTAGAGTCATGCCAGCGACTTGCTGTTGCTCGATGGCGGTTACAGTGCCGACGCCATGGGCCGGGTAGACGATTTTCTGATCTGCTTGGAAATCCAGTTTTGTTGCCGCATCTGCTGTTGCCATGTGTGAGACCTTTTTCTTCTACGCAAACGAGCCACGTTGCCGGCGAGAGTATCTCGTAAGTGCCGACATTAGCATGGCTCGGATATGGTGTTGTGACAAAATTGTATATCACAAGTGGGGACTATTCTCAATAGGGCGCGTTAATTCTCATGTAGAAAGTGTAAACGCCCTATGTGGCCGGTAACTCTACGGTAAACCTTGCGCCGCCCTCGTCGCGATTATCTGCCACCACTGTTCCCATATGTGTGGTTACGATTTGTGCCACAATAGATAATCCGAGGCCTGAATTATTGCCGAAAGCCGCGCCTTCAGGTCGGTCAGTGTAAAACCGTTCAAAAATCTTTTCCAACTTATCCGCCGGGATACCCGGGCCATTATCTTCAATCAGGATTTTCGCGGTTGTTTGCGGACCTTGCCGTCCTTGTTGCAGCGTCACCACGACTTCATCGCTTTCCGGTGAAAAGGATCGTGCATTGTCGATCAGGTTGCGCAGGACTTGTCCGAGTGGCCCCTCGCGTCCGCGAACACTGAGGCCAGCATCCATGGTTTCATCCTTGAATGTAACTCTGACATTGCGATGATGTTCCAGCCCCTCATAAGTGCGAACCACATCGCGAATAAAGTGTGAGATATCCAGACGCTCAGTTGGAATTCGCGTGATTTCAGCTTCCAGGCGGGACGCATTGGAAATATCTGTGATCAATCGGTCGAGGCGCTGCACATCCTGAGCGATGACTTTGCGCAGTTTTTCACGTGCAACCGGATCATCCTGAACCAGTTCTGCAGTTTCAACTGCGGATCGAATAGATGTCAGCGGGTTTTTCAGCTCATGAGCCACGTCCGCGGCAAAAGATTCATTTGCAGTGATGCGTTCGAACAGCGCTTCTGTCATCGATTCAACCGCTTGCGCCAAGTGACCGATTTCGTCGTGGCGTTTAGATATCTTCTCCAGATCAAGCTTGCTGCTTGAGCCGCGTTTGATTCGGTCGGCTTCGCTCGCCAGACGCCGCAATGGGTTCGCGATTCCGACAGTCAGCAGGGCTGATGTGATCAAGGCGACCAGGATGGCAACGGCAATAAAGGGGATCAAAGCGGTTCGCTCAGCCCGAATGATTGCATCAATATCATTCGATTCCAATGTCAGAACGCCGACCACTGCGGTAACGTGCTGGATCGGCAAGGAGACAGAGATGATCCTTTGTCCGCGATCGTTGAAGCGCTGGCTGGCCGCTTCATTTCCGATCAGGGCTTCGGCGAATTCTTCCTCAAAACTCAGAGCTCGAATCGCGTCTTCGCCTTCAGATGGCCGGAATGAACCGAGTACTGACACGGCCCATTCTGATAGCCCGCGGCTCCATACCGTCAGGCGATCAGGATCTTGCAGCGGAGGCAGATTTTCAACAATTACCCGGTCAGACAGGAAATAGCTGTCGCCTATCAGATTGCCTTCCAGGTCATAGATTTTGCCGCGCATTGATTGTGGCAGCGACAAAGACGCCATGACATCCCGGGCGAGGCGTTCATCCAGAACGGGTTGGGGTTCGCCGTAAGCGGCATCATCACCTATCAGATTGGACAAGAGTTGCGCTTGTCCGACCAGGTCGGTTTTTTTCGAAACGACAAAAGTCGCCCGCATTTCATTCAGAACCATGGCCCCGATGATCAGAATGATCAGACCGGCGAGATTGGACGCAAAAATCAGGCGCGCGATGCGAGAGCCGAGCAAACGGCCGCTCCACCACTTCATATTTCGCCTGCTTTTTGCCGAAGCCATGCGTCCAGTCTCGCTTAGTTCAGTTGAACTCTAGCTGTCTGCCGCAACTTTCATAGAGACAATGGAGTCCGGGTTGCGTGGTGGTTCGCCTTTGGCGAGCTGATCGACCACGTCCATTCCTTCCGTCACTTTCCCCCAGACAGTGTATTGATTGTCGAGGAAACCGGTATCATCGAAGCAAATGAAGAACTGGCTATTGGCCGTGTTTGGCTGATTTGTGCGCGCCATCGAACAAGTGCCGCGGACGTGCGGCTCCGGATTGAACTCGGCTTGCAGGTTGGGCTTGTCTGAGCCGCCCATGCCGGTGCCATTAGGGCACCCAACTTGGGCCATGAACCCATCAATGACGCGGTGGAAGATGATGCCGTCATAAAAGCCTTCGCGGGCGAGTTCTCTGATCCGGTCACAGTGACCAGGCGCGAGATCCGGGCGCAGTTCAATTGTGACGGTCCCTTTTGAAGTTTCCATGTGGATTGTGTTTTCGGCGTCGGCCATAGCGAGAAGCTCCGTTGAGTGAGTTTCCACCCGCATAAGCGCTTCTTTGCGGCGATAAAAGGCCTGATTAGCGGTTGTTTCCAGCGATGTCGTAGAACAGCGAGAAATCAATCGGCAGGGCGTCGCGAATGTACTGTCGGACAAACAGGTTCTGATCAGCAATCGGTTTGCGGGTCACATAGATCACATCAAAGCGTCGGAGTGGCGCCCAGTCTGCCAGGCTCGGATCATATATCCCGGCCTTCAAGTCGAACACGGCTGATTTTACGTCACCGCCGGGCATACGTCGCATCAGAACGACCGTGTTTTTCCGACCGGTTTGTGTGACGCCTCCAGCCATAATGATGGCTTGCAGCGGATCAATCAGGCCCGGCATGTCAAACATGCCCGGATTGGTCACTTCTCCGCCAACAAACACGCGCTGAGAGGCGGTGCCGGTCAGCAACACATCAATGTCAGGATCATTCAACTCGCGCGCCATCGCAAACTGAACATT